>SLOC01000002.1 GCA_007132685.1 Candidatus Saccharimonadota bacterium
AACTCACCTTCTTTATTCAATGCCTCAAGCTTTGGGATTGCTCGGGTTAGTAACTGCATGATAATAGAAGCGTTAATATACGGGATCAAACCGACAATCATAATAGAGAAGTTAGCAAGCGCTCCACCGGAGGCTAAATTCAGAAAGTTGAGAAATTGCTGCCCTGTATCAGCGGCTAGTACGGTATCTAGTAGTTCTCGTAAGGTTGCTGGATCGCTGACCGGTATAGGGATTACTGCCATAATACGAAAAACAATTACAATACCAAGTACCGCCAATAGACGATTGGTCATGTCTTTGTTTCGTAGTGATTTCCAGATTATTTTCCAATTCATGTTTGTCTGTCGCTATCCCCTCGCATACTATATGCCTAGCCGGTAGTATAACGCATATTAAGCGTATATTTATAATTAACTACCAACGAATCTTACACTTTCTCTTTGGTCTTTTTAGTACGTTTAACTTGTGGAGTCTCGGAAAAACTTCCGCCAGCCTTTTGCACTGCAGCAATAGCCGACTGGCTTGCAGCCTGTAGCTTTATGGACTTTTTCTTGGTAATTTTACCCTTTGTAATAAGTTTAACCTTTACGTATGGGCTAGAGATCAGTCCTGCGTCATGTAAAGTAAAATTATCAATCGTCGTGCCGCTGATTAGGTCTAGCTGTCCAGTGTAAACATTTTCTGCTTTTGGTCGGATCGAGCGAAAGCCTGGAAGTTTAGGAATCCGTTGAAGCAGTGGGTTTTGGCCGCCCTCAAAGCCTGGACGTTTCCCGCTTCCAGTTCGAGATCGCTGGCCTTTTGTTCCGCGACCAGCGGTTTTGCCGCGTCCTGCGCTAATTCCGCGCCCGGATCGTTTGCGACTCTTTTGCCTAATCAGGTCTAATTCGTTGTACTTCATTTCTTCTCCGCCTTTGCTGTCTTCTTGGTGGATGTCTTTGTGCTAGTCTTTTTCGACTTTGCAGATTTGTTCTGTGATGTAACCCATTTCTCTTGGGGCTGAAGTTGTTCAAGTGCATTTAGTACTGCATACGCGATATTTACCTTGTTTGATGAACCGAGTGACTTCGAAAGCACATCGCTTACGCCCGCCACCTCCAAGACTACACGTACAGCACCTCCAGCGATAATACCGGTTCCAGATGATGCTGGTTTAATGAGCACTCGCGCACCCGATACTTTGCCTTCGACTTCATGCGGAATAGTGTGCTTGTATAGATTGACCTTGACGAGATTTTTCTTCGCAGTATCAACCGCTTTGGCGATAGCCAACGTTACGTCAGCACCTTTAGCAACACCAATGCCAACTGTGCCTTTGTGGTCACCGATTACAACAAGTGCGCGGAAGCGAAAACGACGACCGCCCTTAACTACGCGTGATACACGATCAATATTTACCACTCGTTCGTCGAATTGCTTCTCCTCCTTGAAGGATGGTTTGTGATTCTCTGATTTTGCCATAATTAAAACGTAAGTCCTTCCTGTCGGGCTGCTTCAGCTAGCGCTTTTACTCTACCATGATACAGCCGTCCATTTCTGTCAAGAACAACGGCTTTAATCTTTTTCTTCTTGGCCTTGGCGGCAATCTCTTTCCCAATCTGCGCAGCTTTGTCTGTCTTGCTACCAGTTAGTTTTGCGCCGTGACCAACCGTCGTCGCAGATGCGAGAGTGTTGTGACCGTCATCATCAATCAACTGAACGCTTATGTGTTGATTGCTAATTGTAACCGACATTCTCGGGCGCTCTATTGTCCCGTGCAATTTCGCGCGGATTCGGTTCTTCCGCTGGATTTGATTAATTCGTTTTTTCTGTAATCTATTCATAACTTATATACCTCCGCTGATTATGCGGCTTCCTTGCCTGACTTACCACTCTTGCGTATTATGCGTTCCCCTGCGTAGGTAATACCCTTGCCCTTGTATGGCTCTGGTTTGCGCAGGGCACGTATCTCTGCTGCGGTTTGCCCAACTTGTTGCTTGTCAATTCCACTTACAGAAACTGTATTCTGATCTACACTTGCAGTGATTCCTTGTGGCAGCGAATAAACAATTTCGTGAGAATAGCCTAAATTAAACTTGAGGTCACTTCCAGCCAAGTTAACTCGGAAGCCTACCCCGCTCAGTTCAAGTTTTTTCTCGAAGCCTTTTGTTACGCCGTGCACCATATTAGCAATCAAGGTTCGCATAAGGCCATGCTTAGCCCGATGCTTTGGTTCATCAGACTGCCTGGTTACTATAACCTCGGCGTCCTTCTGTTCGACCTTAACGCCTTCGAGTAACGGCTGCGATAATGTGCCTTTTGGTCCAGCAACAGTGATGGACTCATGGTCGACAGTGATTGTCACACCGCTCGGAACTGCAATCGGTAGTTTTCCTATTCGACTCATATTATTTCCTTACTATTTCCTTAATACACTTTACAAATTAATTCACCGCCAACTTGTTGACGCTTTGCTTCTTCACCAGTCATCATTCCTTTGCTCGTCGAAACAACGACAATGCCTCGTCCGCGCTTGATAGTCGGTATGTTTTCTACGTTTGCATAGTAACGTCGCCCTGGCTTGCTCATGCGTGCTATCTCGGTAATGACTGGGCTGCTGTCTGGATTATTAATAACGATCTTCATCATTTTCCCAACTGCAGCAGGTTCAACCTTTACGGCTTCGATGAAATTATTTTTAGCCAGAATCTCAGCAACTGCCTGCTTCACATTAGAGTGAGGAAGGTACACTTCGTGCTTACGTACCGCAATAGCATTGCGAATACGGGTCAGCATATCTGATATTGGATCATTTAGCACTGTTGCATTCTTCATATTCATTGTTCCTTCCATTACCAGCTCGATTTCGTTACCCCTGGGACTTCACCTTTGCTCGCGTGCTCCCTGAATGCAATCCTAGAGAGGCCGAACTGTCGCATATATCCTTTAGAGCGCCCTGTTTGACTGCAGCGGTTAGTCCGTCGAGTCGGTGAAGAATTCCGAGGGAGTTTGTGTAACGCCTCGTAATCACCAAGCTCTTTGAGCTCAGCCCGCTTTGCAGCGTACTTGTCAATCATTGCTCGACGCTTCTGGTCTTGTACGACTTTCGCTTTTCTTGCCATAATTACTCCTTATTCTCTTTCTCAAAAGGCATACCGAGTTTTTCTAGTAAGGCTCGGGCATGCTCTGGTTGTTGACACTTAATAACAAACACAGCTTGTAGGCCATGAACCGTAGTAGTTTCTTCATAAGAAAGCTCCGGGAACACCGACTGGTCGGTTATACCAATACTATAGTTACCAGAGCGATCAAACGCTTTTTTGTTCACTCCACGGAAGTCTCGAAGTCGCGGCAGTATCAGGCTAATCAATCGATCAGCAAACTCATACATACGGTTCCCGCGTAAGGTTACCTTGAGGCCTATCTTGTTGCCTTCCCGAAGCTTAAATCCAGCTACTGCCTTCTTGGCTGCAACCTCAATCGGCTGTTGGCCGGTTATCTTTCGCAGGGTGTTACTGGCAACTTCTAGTAGCTTCTTGTCGTCCTTTGCTCTGCCTACGCCAACGTTCACAACAATCTTCTCGAGTCTCGGCACTTCGAATACGTTGTCTAAGTTAAGCTCTTGCTGAAGCTCTTTTTGAATAGACTCTTCGTACGCTCGCTTCAAACGAGGAATATAGGTCTTGGATTCTGATGGTTTCTTTGCTTGCTTGGTTGCCATATTATTCTAGCTCCTTGCCTGATTGCTTAGCGAAACGGACCTTCTCGCCCTTGGAATTTAGCTTGTAGCCAATACGAGCAGGCTTCTTCTTACTTGAACCTTTTGTTGCCGGGTCGACTACGCCAACATTACTTACATGAATTGGCTTGGTTTCTTCAATGATGCCACCTTGTGGGTGTTCACTATTCGGCTTTAGGTGTCTCTTGACGATGTTGATTCCTTCAACAGTTACTTTGTTATCTGTTGGGTGCGTGGCAACGACCTTACCAGTCTTGCCCTTGTACTTGCCAGAACGCACGATAACTGTGTCGCCTTTTTTCAGCCGAATTTTGTAGATATTTCGTTTAAGTGAGCGGTATGCCATTAGAGTACCTCCGGCGCGAGACTAATTATCTTGCTGTAGCCCTGGTCACGAAGTTCACGCGGCACAGGCCCGAATATTCGCGTAGCTTTTGGTTGCTTGTCGTCACCAATAACTACTGCGGCATTATCATCAAACGCGATAGTAGAACCATCAGCTCGCTTGATCTTATTGCGCGTCCGAACGATTACAGCTCGTACGACTGACTTTTTCTTAACAGTGCCGCCAGGTGCTGCAGCCTTTACCGACGCAACAATAACATCGCCAACTCGGGCATACCGACGTCTAGTTCCACCAAGCACTCGAATGCAGAGCAACTCTTTAGCGCCGGAGTTATCGCAAACTAAGACTCTCGATTCCTGCTGAATCATGCCGACTTCTCCTCTTCTGCATCTTCACTGCCAGGTGCTGGTTCATCATGAGTAATTGGTGCACGGGTAACAATTTCTTCCAGTGCGAAATGTTTTCGCCTGCTAATCGGCTTCGTTTCGACAATACGCACGGTATCACCGATTGCTGCATCATTCTTTTCGTCATGAGCTACAAATTTTTTCGTCACAGAATATTGCTTCTTGTATACGGGGTGATTCTTCCGATTTTCGATAGCAACGACGATCGTTTTATCCGGTTTATCAGAAGTTACGATTCCAGTAAATGATTTAGCCATGTCGGGTCTCCTTTACGAGTTGTTCACTCAGTACAGTCATAATACGAGCAAGATCTTTACGTTTGTGACGGATAGCTCGGACGTTCTGTTGCTCTCCTGTACGAACCTTGCGTCGCATATCAGCAAGTTCGTCACGAAGCTTTGAGCTCTCTTTGGTAAGTTGTTCGGTAGTCATTTTTCTAATCTCAGTGATTGTCATTTACCTATCCTCCTTCACCAAGAACCGTGTCTTGATAGGAAGCTTGTGTGCTGCAAGTCGCATAGCCTCACGAGCAACCTCTTCACTCACGCCAGACATCTCAAACAAAATTGTTCCTGGCCGAACTTTGGCTGCAAAAAATTCAGGATTTCCTTTTCCGGAACCCATTTTCGTGCCAACCCCTTTACGGGTGACCGGCATGTGAGGAAATACTCGGATCCAAATCTTTCCACCACGCTTTATGTAGCGGGTCATCGCTTGACGGGCAGACTCTATCTGGCGGCTAGTCACTCTCTCATGGCCAAGCGCTTGCAGGGCGTATTCACCAAAGGAAATGTAATTTCCAGCGGTAGCTGGTCCTTTGATGCGTCCCTTGAAGACCTTACGGTGCTTGGTACGTTTCGGCATCAACATTATTGAGCCTCCCCTTTATAAATCCATACCTTTACACCAATGATTCCTGAGCCAGGATATTGAGCACGTGCGGCGTGGTAGTCAACATCAGCCCGTAATGTGTGGAGCGGCACACTACCTTCTACGGTTCGCTCCATACGACTCATCTCTGAGCCACCTAGTCGACCGGCTACTTCTATTCGAATACCTTTTGCGCCAGCTCGCATGGTTGCTGCGGCTGCTTGTTTAGTTGCACGACGGAAAGCAATACGTTTCTCGAGTTGATAAGCAATATTTTCTGCTACCAGTTTTGCGTAAAGTTCTGGCTTCTTGATTTCTTCGATATTGACACGTGTTGGCACACCGTAGATTTTTTCAATCGCAGCTTTAAGCTCTTGTACACCTGTACCACCACGGCCGATAACTACACCAGCTTTTGCAGTCTGAATAGTAACAGATACAAGGTTTGGCGAGCGCTCAATATCTACCTTATTGACTGAAGCGCGAGAACCAAGCTTGCTATCAATAAGCTTCCTGACTTGTAAATCTTGTGTCAAAAAGTTTGCATAATCTTTCTTGTCAGCAAACCATTTACTGCGCCAATTCTTGTTGGTTTGGAGGCGCATACTGATTGGATTAACTTTTTGTCCCATTACTTGGCCTCCTTCTTCTTGCCTGCTGTGGTGGTTTTCTTCTTTACTGGACGCTTCTTTCCGTCAACAACAACACGGATATGTGATGTTTTAAGTTGATAAGGAAGCGCTCGACCAAAAGCTGCTGGTTGATAGCGCTTGTAGCGGGGTCCTGGAGTAACTGTGATTTCTTTGATATGCAATGTATCTGGCAGGTAGCCGTGATTATAGTCTGCATTGGCTGCAGCGCTTTGTATCGCTTTACGAACTGCAGTTGCTGAGCGTCTTGGTGTGTGTTCCAGGATCGTGATTGCGTCTGAAACAGAGCGGTCACGTACAAGACTCGCCACTACTCCAACTTTTCGTGGAGCAATACGTACTGATTTTGCTATAGCAACGACCGACATTACTTGTCTCCTTTCGCAAGCTTACCGCCATGCGAGCGGAATTTACGAGTTGGGGCAAATTCGCCAAGCTTATGTCCGACCATATTTTCAGTGATGAATACTGGGACATGAACTTTGCCGTTATGCACAGCAATAGTCCGACCAACAAACTCCGGTGGAATAGTGCTTGCCCGCGCCCATGTTTTTATAATGGTGCGGTCATCATTACCTAGAGCTGCAATCTTCTTTGCTAGCTTCGGGTCTACAAATGGTCCTTTTTTTAGTGATCGACTCATATTCTAACTCCTACCTTCGCTTCGATTCGTGTCGATTTCTTACAATAAATTTATTAGTTCTCTTGCGTCGTCGGGTTCGATATCCCAGTGTCTTTTGACCCCAAGGTGTCATCGGGTGACCGCCAGGGCCATGAGAGCCTCCATCACCACCACCATGTGGGTGGTCGACCGCGTTCATAACAACTCCGCGAACTGTCGGTCGGCGACCTTTTTTTCGGTTGCGTCCGGCTTTTCCAACTTTGATATTCTTATGCTGTTCATTGCCTACAGCACCTAGGCTAGCAGTACAGGTTTTGTGAACGGTTCTTACTTCTCCACTTGGTAGTTTGATTTGAACTCGATCGCCCTCTTTTGCAATAAGCTGAGCCCGAGCACCAGCGGATCGGACTATCTGAGCACCGCGGTTAGGCTCTAGCTCTATGGCATGAATAATACTTCCTGCCGGAATATTCTCTAGAGGCAGACGATTGCCATGTTCGATGTCCACCTTTTCACCGCTTTCAATCGTGTCGCCAACAGACATTTTTGCAGATGCGAGAATATAGTGTTGGTTGCCATCTTGGTCAGAAATCCGAGCAATTCGCGCACTTCGATTCGGGTCATACTCAATTGCAACGATTTTAGCCTTGGTGTCTGCAGGGAGATTAAAGGTAACATTACGATAAAAAGATTTTACGCCACCACCACGATGTCGAGTCGTTATCCGGCCTTGATTATTGCGACCACTGCGTTTCGTTTTCACAGATCGAAGCTTTTTCGTTGGCTTCGTTTTAGGCGATATGCTGCTCATATCTTGCGTGGTCATACCGCGCTGTCCAGGAGTAGTTGGTTTATAGTATCGAATAGCCATTACTTCTTCGCCTTCCTATCTGCAGCCTTTTGGGCTTTCTTCGCTTTTTCTTCAGCTTCATCAATTGCAGCAAAAACAGGAATGTGATCACCGTCAGCAACAGTAACATAGGCACGCTTCACATCACTACGCTTGCCGCGAGTCGCTCGACCACGTCGGTTGATCATGCGCTTTGATTTACCTTTGACGTTTACTACATTGACTTTTGTGACAGTTACCTCAAATTCACCTTCGACTTGCTTCGCTATCGCTGCCTTATTAGCGTCGCCGATAACTTCAAATACATACGTATTAGCTTCTTTGCTTAAGCCGTATGCCTTTTCGCTAACCTTTGGCAAGAGCATCGGATTATTCATCGCCGCCTCCTAACCAAATCTTTAATGTCTCAATTGCTGATTTCTCGAGCAGAACAGTATCAGCATTAAGTATGTCAAACACGTTTAGATGTTTAGCGCGAACAACTGAAACAGAGCCGAGATTGTTCGTTGCCCGTCTGAGTGTGTCATTGAGTTCATCAACAACAACCAGTAGTTTTCCTTGTAATTTCATCTTATCTTGCAGCTTTACAAATTCTTTCGTTTTGCCTTCTTTAAGCTCAAGACTATCTATAATTACCAGCGAGCCTTCATTAAGAGCAACGCTTAATGCCTGCTTAAGGGCTGAGCGCTTGGCAGACTTGTTAACCTTCTTAGAATAATTTTCGTTACCTGTAGGACCGAAAGTGATACCGCCTCCGCGCCATATTGGGCTTCGAATGGAGCCAGCACGAGCACGGCCAGTACCTTTTTGTTTCCATGGTTTGCGTCCACCACCGCTCACTTCACCTCTTTGTTTTGTGGTAGCGAGGTTGGTACGGCCATTCGCTAGATAAGAAACATAAACCTGCTTGAGTAGATTATGAGTGTCCGGCAGTTGGGCAAACACTGCCTTAGGAAGAGCAATCTTGCTGCTAGAGGCCGCGCCGGATTTAGTATACATTTTAGGAGTTTTCATATTCCTATGCCTCACCCTTTACTAAAATTATGCTTTTCTTCGGACCCGGGACTGCGCCAGCTATACCAATAACCTGGAGCTCTGGATCTACATAAGCAATCTTTAGATTCTTGATTGTCACGCGCTCTCCACCCATACGACCTGGCATTTTCTTGCCTTTGAAAATCTTTTGCGGATACATTGACCCGATTGAGCCAACGCGTCGTGTAGCACCTTTTGCCCCATGGCTCTTACGCTGCCGAGAGAAATTGTGTCGTTTAATAGCACTGGCAAAACCTTTACCTTTACTTGTACCAGTTACAGTTACTGTATCGCCAACTGAAAAGACCTCTGGTGATAGCGTACTGCCAACCTTGAGGTCTTCAGGTAGTCCATGCGTTCTAAACTCACGCATAATTGATAGATCCTGCTTAATCGACTTTAGGTGTCCAGCCTGTGGCTTGGCAAGTTTTTTCGTTGGCTCGGTAGCGAGCTGCACTGCAGTGTACCCATCAACATCATCGGATTTGACCTGTGATACCACATTAGGGCTAGCGGAAAGCAAGGTAATAGCAGTCTCTGTACCGTCATCGTTGATGATACTTGTCATGCCTACCTTTCGAGTAATGAGTGCTTTCATAGCGTATTATTGATCCTCTTGTTGACCTCTGGGCATATTTGCCTATTTTATGGGCATTAAAACGCTTGGTGGCTCACTAGTTTCCAGCGCACATTGTGCTATTTGGACCTGATGAGCGGACCAAGCTACCCTAGAGGTATATTTGATATACCAAATCAGATTAGCAGATTAGGGGCACATCTGTCAATATGTTGCAAAAACTACACTACAACCTGTGTGCCATAAATAATCGTTTTACATTTTTATTTCAGCGTCGCAGCCTGCAGGTAGTGACAGATTCATAAGGCTGTCGATGGTTTTTGCCGATGGATCAAAGACATCAATCAGTCGTTTGTGAGTCCGCATTTCAAACTGTTCACGGCTCTTCTTGTAAACAAATGGACTACGAACAACTGTATACTTTGTGGTTCGAGTTGGAAGCGGAATTGGGCCTGAGATTTTTGCTCCAGTTCGAAGAGCTGTATCAACAATCTGTTTAGCAGATTGGTCAATTACTTTGTGATCGTACGCTTTTAGCCGAATACGGATCCGTTGTTTACCACCGTCTTGAGTTTCAGTTGCTTTTTTGGTTTTTGCTACGGGCTTCTTCTTGTCTGCCACTCGTTGATCTCCTTAACTATTCATTTACTATTGTACTGTCAATTTTCGTAGACAGCTTGTCTTGACTTCGTGTGATGTAACATCTTCTCTTGTCGATAAAAGCGATTTCAAGAGACGACTTTTATTCATCACTTACTAAGTTCTTGTAGTATACAACATCCCTGTATAAAAGTAAAAAACTCTCCTATTTACGGAGAGTTTATTACGCTAATAGTTGTCGCTATTTGGTGCGTTTATTTAACAATTTTCGTTACGACACCAGCACCGACGGTTTTGCCGCCTTCTCTAATAGCGAACCGAAGACCTTGGTCCATAGCAATTGGTGCAAGGAGCTTGACCTTAAAGGTGACCGTGTCGCCTGGCATGACCATTTCTTTATCAGCAGGTAATTCTACCTCGCCAGTTACGTCAGTTGTACGGAAGTAAAACTGCGGTTTGTAGCCCTTGAAGAATGGAGTGTGACGACCACCTTCCTCTTTCTTTAGGATGTAAACCTCTGAGTCAAACTCAGTGTGTGGCGTGATTGAACCCGGCTTGCAAAGCACCTGTCCACGTTCGATGTCATCACGCTCGATGCCACGAAGCAGCACTCCTACGTTATCGCCAGCTTGACCTTGGTCAAGGCTCTTTTTGAACATTTCTACGCCAGTTACAACAGTTTTTTGTGTGTCGCGGATACCAACAATTTCAATTTCTTCGTTCACTTTAACAACACCTTGCTCAACGCGACCAGTTGCAACAGTACCGCGACCCTTGATAGAGAACACGTCTTCAACTGGCATCAAGAAGTCCTTGTCTAGATCACGCTTTGGCTCTGGGATGTAGTCATCCATAGCCTTAACTAGCTCCATGACAGCATCTTCGTTTTCGCTGTCTCCTTCGAGAGCCTTAGTTGCAGAACCTTTTACAATTGGGCAGTTTTCGTCAAATTCATACTTAGCAAGAAGTTCACGAATATCCATCTCAACAAGTTCTGTTAGTTCAGGATCGGCGAGATCCATCTTGTTCATAAAAACGACGATCTTCGGTACACCAACTTGTCGGGCAAGTAGTACGTGCTCACGAGTTTGTGGCATAGGACCATCAGCTGCTGATACAACCAAGATAGCGCCATCAACCTGAGCAGCGCCAGTAATCATGTTTTTAACATAGTCGGCGTGACCTGGCATGTCTACGTGAGCGTAGTGACGCTTTTCTGATTCATATTCCTGGTGAGAGGTAGCGATCGTAATACCACGTGCTTTTTCTTCAGGTGCGTTGTCAATCTTGTCATATTCGATTGGTTGATTGACATCACTCGGAAGCTTCTTCGCTAATACGTGAGTTATTGCTGCGGTTAGTGTTGTTTTGCCGTGGTCGACGTGACCCATGGTGCCGACATTAATGTGCGGCTTACTTCGATCAAAATCTGCCATTGTTGTAACGACTCCTTATTACCTTATTATTTTGCATGAGTAAATCGATCACTCACACGAGTTACCAAAACATCATAGCGAAGATACACCTGTTTGTAAAGTATTTTAACGAGGTTATTTTACTGTTGTTCAGCTACGATCGCTTGGGCGACATTTCCAGGTACATCTGCGTAGTGATCAAGCTCCATGCTTGAACTAGCACGGCCCTGGGTCATGCTACGCAAGTTGGTAGTATAACCAAACATCTCAGCCAGCGGAACGAAGGCAGTAATTTCTTTGATCCCGGGCTGCAGGTCTTCCATTGATTCAACGCGGCCCCGCTTACTGTTGAGATCACCAATAACATCACCCATAAACTCTTCAGGGGTTACTACGACGACTTTCATAACTGGCTCAAGTAGTGTTGGTTTAGCTTGCTTCATAGCTTCTTTAAAGCCAATGGAGCCAGCTGCTTTAAACGCCATTTCTGAAGAGTCAACATCATGGTAACTACCATCATAGAGCTCAACTTTGACATCTACGACCGGATACCCAGCAACAACACCATTACTCATAGCCTCTTTAATGCCTTCTTCGACTGGCTTTATGTATTCTTGCGGCACGACTCCACCTTTAATAGAGTTGATAAATTCAAAGCCTTCGCCTTGCTCATTCTGTGACAAGCGTAGCCATACATCGCCGTACTGTCCACGACCTCCAGATTGACGGATGAATTTACCTTGCGCCTCAACGTCATCTCTACGGATAGTTTCACGATATGCAACCTGTGGCGCACCAATATTAGCCTCTACCTTAAACTCACGTTTCATACGGTCTACCAAAATCTCCAGGTGCAACTCACCCATACCACTGATGATTGTTTGACCAGTTTCATCATCAACCGATACGCGAAATGTTGGATCTTCTTCAGCTAATCGCTGGAGCGCCATTGACATCTTCTCTTGATCGGCTTTGGTTTTTGGCTCAATCGCAATTGAAACAGGTGGCTCAGGGAATGAAATACTTTCGAGTATAATCGGGTCACTCTGATCACACAGAGTATCCCCGGTTGTCGTCCCTTTTAGTCCGACGATCGCAGCGATATCACCAGAACGGACCTCATCAACATCTTCTCGCTTATCAGCCTGCATTCGAACAATTCTACCGACTCGCTCCTTTTGACCTGTTGAGCTGTTTTGAATGTATGACCCTGACGTTACCTTTCCTGAATAAACACGGAAATAGGCTAGCTTACCAACGAATGTATCAGTAGCAATCTTGAACGCCAACGCAGAAAATGGCTCATCAGCTGAGGGCTTGCGCTCGATCTTGTCACCTGTCTTTGGATGGGTGCCCCACGTTGAACCACGGTCATCAGGGCTCGGCAAGAAATCGTTTACCATGTCAAGTAATTTTTCGACAATAACTCCACGAGCATCACCGCCGCTGACCACAAAGAAATCCCCTGAGAGTACTGCACTTCGGATTGCGTGACGAATCTCGTCTTCTGTTAAGCCCTCTTCACCAACCTCGAGATACTTTTCAAGCATTGTTTCGTCTTCAGCGACAGCGTTCTCGATAAGTAAACTTCTGTACTTCTTTACCTTGTCCTGCATGTCTTCTGGGATATCGCCGATTTTCAGCTCTTTATCCGTAAATTCATCATAGGTATATGACTTCATCGTGACGAGGTCAACGACTCCGTTAATGTCTTGTTCAAATCCAATTGGCAAGTGAATCGGGAATGCCCGCTTGCTCAATCGCTTATGAATTGACTCTAGTGACATGTAGAAATCACCACCAGTTTGGTTAATTTTATTGATCAAGCAAATTCTAGGCACATTGTATTTGTCAGCCTGTCGCCAGACAGTCTCAGACTGTGATTCAACACCCATCTTCCCGTCAAACACAACAACTGCACCGTCAAGGACACGTAACGAGCGCTCTACTTCTACTGTAAAGTCAATATGACCGGGTGTATCAATAATGTTGATTTGGTGGTCTTTCCAATAACAAGAAACTGCTGCAGACACAATGGTAATGCCACGTTCTCGCTCCTGGTCCATCCAGTCAGTCGTGGTCTCGCCTTCATGCACAGCACCAATCTTATGCTTGATACCAGTTCTGTAGAGAATACCTTCGGTCGTCGTCGTCTTACCAGCATCAATATGTGCAATGATGCCGATGTTTCGAATTTTTCCTTGTGCGAATTGCTGTTTTGCCATGCTTATTTCCCTTTACTTCGTGCTAATCGATTGCTGTTAGATCTTCAATGATAGGTGTTGAACCTTGGGCTTCTCTGTCCATTTCGATAGTAGCTGCAGCTGCTGCAGACCCAATCGAGGGCTTATCTATAACTACAGCTCGTCCTTCAAAAGAATACTCTGGCATCTCACCATCTCGAAAGGCTTCTTCATTGCCCATACCTTTTTAATACCTCGCAAAGTGAGCAAAGGCACGGTTCGCCTCGGCCATCTTGTGTGTATCTTCTTTTTTCTTCACTGCGGCACCGGTGTTGTTGTAGGCGTCTACAAACTCCAGAGCGAGCCGGTCTTCCATGCTCATTCCCTTACGTGCTCGTGCAGCTGCTACGAACCACATAATCGTTAAGTGGTTTTGCCTCTGCCCCTTTACTTCAAATGGGATTTGATAATTCGCTCCACCAACTCGACGTGACCTAGTTTCTACTTGTGGGCGAACATTGGCAAGTGCCTGCTCAAATACTTCGAGTGGGTTTTGTACTTTTAGTTTATCGGCTGCTTTTTGCATACCACCATACACCAGGCTCTCAGCAAGTTGTTTTTTGCCATCCTTCATCACGCGATTGATAAGCTTTTGTACCATCACGTCATTGTAAATGCGGTCCGGCTCGACCTGTCGAATAAGTGACTTAGTTACCTTACGAGGCATTACTTGTCCTCCTTCTTGGTGCCATACTTAGATCGACCTTGTTTTCGATCTTGCACACCCTGTAAGTCAAGCGCGCCACGAACAATGTGGTAACGAACACCAGGAAGGTCCTTTACTCGACCACCACGAATAAGTACGACTGCGTGTTCTTGAAGGTTGTGGCCTTCACCGCCGATGTATGCCCATACCTCATACCCGTTGTTAAGTCGCACACGGGCAACTTTACGTAGTGCAGAGTTCGGTTTCTTTGGCGTTTTGGTAGTTACCTTTACGCAAACCCCCCTCTTGAGAGGAGCCGGTTTTTCATAGTTAGTAGTATTCAACGTATTGACCACGCGGTGCAATGCTGGCGACTTACTCTTTTTTGTCGTCTTAGAGCGTGGTTTACGAATAAGTTGATTAATAGTTGGCATTTAGTGTTTCTCCTTACTAAATCTCTGTGAAATCTGCCGCGAAAAGACGACACTTGTAGCAGTTGCCAACCCTGACAAGTGTAGATTGTCTCGCTCGGATAACACAGATCGAGTATTTTCTAACTGGGTTATAGTAGCAGGTTCTTTACTCCTCTGCAAGTGCTTCACCCTCTTCGTCTTCATTGTCCGACTTGACGCCTGTACCAACGGGTATCTTTCGTCCCAGTATGACGTTTTCCTTAAGGCCATAGAGGTGGTCAACTTTACCACTAGTAGCAGCTGCAATAAGAACACGGGTTGTGTCCTGGAAGCTAGCCGCGCTCAAGAATGAGTCGGTTGCAAGACTTGCCTTGGTAATACCCAAAAGCAGTTGGTTAAACTGAACTAGAGTCTTGCCTTCAGCTGCCAAACGCTCGTTGGCCTCGACGGCAGCTTGCTTACTGACAATGTCGCCGGTAATGTATTCGCTGTCGCCCGGATCTTCTACCTGTACACGAGAGAACATTTGTCGGACTATTACCTCGAGGTGCTTGTCGGCGATACTTTGCCCTTGACCAGCGAATATCTTGAGCACTTCTTTCATTATGTAGCGCTGAGTCGCTTCTACACCCTGCAGACGCATTAAGTCTTGTAGGTTAATTGAGCCGTTTGTTAGTCGATCACCAGCTGCAATTTTTTGACCATCTTCGACAACTATCTGCTTATAGCCTGGTATCTCGTAACGCGCAACACTCTTTTGGTTTGGAGTGATGATGACCTCTTTGTCAGTGAAGACTACGGTGCCGGATATCTTTGCAACAAGTGGCTTGTTGCCTGCTTTATCACTAGCGACAACATCGCCTTTGACCACCTGCGACTCATTGCCAACTGATGGCTTGCGGCCTTCGAGCTTTTCTTCGACTTGCTTTGAATCCTCAGCAGTCACCTGTACGATGTATTTGCCTTTTTCTTCCCAAGCTTTTACTTTGCCGGAAATCTCTGTCAAATAAGCTTGACCTTTCGGTGAACGAACCTCGAAAATTTCTTCAACACGTGGCAAACCAGTCGTAATATCTTCACCAGCTACACCACCGGAGTGGAATGTCTTCAGGGTTAGCTGAGTGCCTGGCTCACCGATACTCTGAGCTGCGATGACACCAACTGGATGTGCTTTTTCAACAAGCTGACCAGTCGCTGGGTCAATGCCGTATGATTTTTGGGCTATGCCTTTAACTGATGCACAGCTTAAAGCGGTCATAATCTTCACGCCATCAAGTGATTCGTCAGCTTCAATTTTCTCAGAAACAGCCTTTGAGATGAGTTCACCTTGTTTAACATAGGATCCGATATCTTCAGCAGCGAATCGCCCTTCCAGACGAGATGCATATGTAACACCGATTTCGTCTGCGTCTTGTCGGTACTGCGACAGTCCTGGGTCTTCACTTTCTTCTTCGGTGATGAATGCGTCTTGACTCACATCAACTAATCTCCTTGTCAGATAACCTGAGTCAGCGGTCTTTAGTGCCGTGTCAATCATACCCTTACGAGCACCACGGGTAGCCGTAAACGATTCAAGTGGAGTAAACCCTTTCTTGTAGTTCGACTTAATCGGCAGTTCGATTGTTTTACCAGAAGCATCAGGCACAAGTCCAAACATACCAACAGCAGTATTTACTTGCCCGATGTTACCTCGAGCACCAGATATTACTGAGACGGACATAGCGCTATCTTCACCTAAAAACTGATCAGATAACTTCTCTTGCACTGACTTGTCGATGTCTTTCCATGTCTCAATGGTCAATCGATAGCGCTCATCATCAGTAATGAAGCCTTCTTCAAACTGCTCACTTATCTTCGCAGCTTTATCTTCACCTTTTCCGAGCAACTCATCGATACCTTCAATGTCGCGGAAGTCACTCATGCCAATAGACAATCCAGAGTCTGTCGCGTACTTAAAGCCGAGATCTTTCAGGTCATCAGCAATTTCAGCTGTCTTCTCTTGACCGTACATTTCGTACGCCAATGCCATGACCGCAGATAGCTTTTTCTTGGTCATTGGCTGATCTTGGAATGGAAAGTCTTCAGGAAATACTTCATTAAATATAACGCGACCGAGTGTCGTCTCTCGCAGTTCTCCTCTAAATGGAAGCTTGATCGGGCTTTGTAGCTGAATCACTCCGGCGTCATATGCCATGTACGCTTCGCCGATGTCAGCAAACGCTTTCTGTTTTAACTCATCAGCAATACCGGGTCGATCGTAGGTCAAATAGTAACAGCCAAGCACGATATCTTGTTCGATGTGCAAAATAGGTGAACCGTCTGCAGGCTTAAGTAGATTACGGTTACTGGCCATAATGTCACGAGCTTCGGCTTGGGCTTCATCTGATAGAGGTAGATGAACAGCCATCTGGTCACCATCGAAGTCAGCATTAAAGCCTTTACAAACGAGTGGATGTAGCTGTATTGCTTTACCTTCGATCAGTTTTGGTCGAAACGCCTGAATCGACAAGCGGTGTAAACTTGGAGCACGATTGAGTAGTACATACTTGTTTTCGATTACTTCATCAAGTGCATCCCATACTTCGGTCTCGCCAGCTTCAATCATGCGAGTAGCAGAGCGGATATTGTGTGCAAATTCTTGCTGAATAAGTCGACCGATAACGAATGGTTTGAACAGCTCGAGCGCCATCATCTTCGGCAAACCACATTCATCAATCTGTAATTCTGGACCAGAAACAATTACCGAACGTCCTGAGTAATCAACCCGCTTACCGAGTAGATTCTGACGAAAACGTCCCTGCTTACCCTTGAGCTGATCAGACAGGCTCTTTAGTCGGCGTCGTTGGCCACTTGCAGCAACTGCACGACCAGATCGTGCGCTATTGTTGTCAATAAGCGCATCAACTGCCTCTTGCAGCATACGCATTTCGTTACGACAGATTACTTCCGGCGCGTTCAAGTCAATCAATTTCTTTAAGCGATTATTTCGATTAATGACTCGGCGATACAAATCGTTTAAGTCACTGGTAGCAAAACGACCACCGGTAAGCTGTACCATTGGGCGAAGATCCGGTGGGATTACCGGTAAAGCAGTTAGTACTAAGCTGCTTGGCTCAATACCTGCTTTTTCCATGCTTTCAAGCATCCGTAGCCGTTTCATGATTTTCTTTTTGCGTTGCCCCTTAGCACCTTCTGACTCTTCGGTAAGTTGAGTGATAAGCGCAGTCAAGTCAACTTCTTCTAGAAGTTCACGAATTGCGGACGCGCCCATTCCAACAGTCACTAATTCCTTGATTTCTGCTGGTAGTGCACGGTAGTCTGTCTCTGAAATCAAATTGGCTTTTTCTAGAGATACGAGCTGAGTTTTAGTGTGCTCAAACGATTCTGTCAGTTCATCAATCTCCTTTGTCTGCATAGCAGCCAAGGTCTTCACGTCTGCATCATCGCTCTCGGCCTGTTTTTCGTAGCGCTGCTTGATTGCTTGTTTGGCTGCTTCAAATTCAGCTTCTTTATCGCTGAGTAATTGATCGCGTTTTTCACTTTCGACATCTTTCATGATGTAACTAGCAAAGTACACGACGCGTTCGAGATTCTTGACAGTCATACCAAGTATCAGACCTATAGCGCTTGGCGTTCCACGCAGGAACCAAATGTGAGCAACTGGCGCTGCTAGCGCAATGTGCCCCATTCGTTCACGTCGAACGATTGACTTAGTGACGATTTCGCCTTTTTTATCAATAGCTGCTTCACGAGATCGCACGCCCTTATATTTCGCATCGTGTGGATTGATATCCTTGACCGGACCAAAGATCCGCTCACAGAACAAACCATCACGCTCTGGTTTTTGCGTACGGTAGTTAATGGTCTCTGGCTTGGTAACTTCGCCGTGGCTCCATTCCAAAATATCTTCTGGGCTCGCAACCGCTAAGCGGACGGCATCGAAGTCTGCAATATCGTTCCCTGAGTTGTATCGTCGCATGTTATGCAACCTCCTTTTCTTCGTCCGATGACGATTGCGATGTGTCTGCGTCTTCGCTGCTCACATCTTCTGCTACTTGAGCTGGTGACACGTTGTCATCTAATTCAATTACTTCAAATTCATCATTTGCCGCGTCTTCCGTGACGTCAACATCCGATGCTACGGGCTGCGGTACCTCAACTTCTGGTTGGTCTTCAGCCTCTTCTTTAACGTGCTCAGAGAGCACTTCCTCAGCGTCTATTACCGACTCTGAGGTAATCAAGTCGACCTTTAGTCCGAGGCCTTGTAGCTCTTTTACAAGTACATTAAAGCTTTCTGGCACTTTTGGCCCAACAATCTCAATACCTTTGATGATCGATTCATACGCCTTGGAGCGGCCATATACATCATCTGATTTAATCGTTAGCATTTCTTGAAGCGTATTGGCTGCGCCATATGCTTCAAGTGCCCACACCTCCATCTCACCGAAGCGCTGACCACCGTTTTGGGCTTTACCGCCGAGTGGCTGTTGAGTCACCATGGTGTACGGTCCGGTTGAACGGGCGTGAATCTTATCCGCAATCATGTGATTGAGCTTGATCGTGTAGGCAATACCCACAGCAGTTGTCTCCTTAAATGGTTCACCTGTGCGACCATCATAGAGTTGCTGCTTGCCATCTTCTGGCAGACCGGCTTCTTTAAGTAGCTCTTGAATTTTCGGAATCGGTATCCCGTTAAACGGCGGGGTAGCCACCTTGATATTTAACTTCTTCGCGGCCATGCCAAGCGCTGCTTCATATAGCTGACCGATATTCATGCGGCTCGGTACGCCAAGTGGACTTAAGATCATGTCGATAGGTGTGCCATCTTCGAGGTGCGGCATATCTTCTTCAGGAAGAATCCGAGCAATCACACCCTTATTACCGTGACGTCCACCAAGCTTATCGCCTACTGCGATCTTGCGGCTCTGTGCGACGAACACCTGTATCTGCATAATCACACCAGCTTTAAGGTCGTGTTCGTCTCGGTCAAATACTTTGACGCCAACGACCTTGCCGTGCTTTCCGTTGCCCATTCGCTGTGAGGTGTCTCGCACTTCTTTGGCTTTCTCGCCAAATATTGCGCGCAACAACCGCTCTTCGCTGGAGAGCTCTTGCTCACCTTTCGGTGTAATTTTACCGACGAGAATGTCACCCGGGTGCACCTCGGCTCCAATTCGTACTATGCCGTCTTCATCGAGGTGACGTAGCGCCTCTTCAGAGACATTTGGGATATCACGAGTTACTATCTCAGGACCGAGCTTAGTTTCGCGTACTTCCACCATGTAGTCACTGATATGCACAGAAGTAAGTTCATCGTTCTCTACAAGCTTCCGCGAAATAATTATAGAGTCTTCAAAGTTATAGCCATCCCATGACATGTAAGCGGTTAGTAGGTCGCGACCAAGCGCCAATTCACCGTCTTCGATTGACATACCTTCAATCAATACGTCCCCTGATTTAACGTTATCTCCTGTACTTACCACTACGTGCTGGTTGATTGCCGTGCTGTCATTACTTCGATCAAAGTGACGCGGGTAATATACGCCCTTGCTGCCATCTTTATAGGTGACCTTCACTTCATCAGCTGTAGCACTTGTTACTTCGCCATCAGCTGCAGCAGTAATTAATTGGCCTGAGTTTCTTGCGGCGATTTCTTCCATGCCGGTTCCAACCACTGGCGCTTTCGGCTGCACTAATGGCACTGCTTGCCGCTGCTGGTTGCTCCCCATCAAACTTCGGTAGACATAATTCTTCTCAATAAATGGAATAAGCCCGGCGCTTGAGCCAATGACTTGTCGGGGAGAAGCATCCATGTGAGTTATTTCATCCGCATCAACCTCGCCAGACACGAGTCGGTTTCGCACTGGAATACGCTCATCTACGAAATAACCGTCCTTATCAATCTCCAGGCCAGTACTTGCGATAACTGCTGAGGCTTCATCTGCTGCATCCAAATAGACAATATCACGAGTCACCTTAGCTTTTACTGGCCAGGTTTTTTGCTTGGTAACTTTAGCTAGTTTCTTGGCGTCATCGGCAGTAATCTTTTTGCCAGCCTTGACGATAACTTTGCCGTCTGCGTCTTCTAAGTCAACACTCGCTACGTGTCCAGCAGCATCTTTTGCCGTAACACTATTGATGACCTTTCGGTATGGCGTCTCGATAAAGCCATAGTCATTAATCCGAGCATAGGTTGCAAGGTTAAGCACAAGGCCAATGTTTGCGCCTTCAGGTGTTTCAACCGTACAAATACGACCGTAGTGGGTTGCGTGCGCATCACGCACTTCGAATCCAGCACGTTCCCTAGATAGGCCACCCGGACCCATTGAGCTTAGGCGTCGTTTGTGCGCCAACTCAGCGAGTGGATTAACCTGATCCATGAACTGGGATAACTGAGAGCTCGCAAAGAATTCACGCACTGCAGCAACAATCGGGCGGGCATTAATCAGCTGTGCTGGCGTGACTGATTCTATGTCAGACATGCTCATACGGTCTTTGGTGTTGCGCTCCATGCGCAGGAGACCGATTCTGAACTGGCGCTGCACTAGCTCACCAACCAGCTTGATTCGTCGATTAGCCAATGAGTCGATGTCATCACCAGGCTCTTGGGTGTTATTCAGACGGATTACTTCCGCGATAATCGCAGTTAAATCTTCTAGCCGCATAATACGGTTCTCTGTAGTGTTCGGTACGTCTAAGTCAAGGCGTTTGTTAATTTTATAGCGTCCCACACGACTGAAGTCGAACCGTTTGAAGTTATAAAACATATTTTCTATAAGGCTACGGGCATTATCCACGCTCGCGAGATCCCCAGGTCTTAGCCGGCGATAGACCTCTATCAAGGCTTCACTGGTGTTTTTACTTGGATCTTTTTCGAGAGTTGATTTGAGATAGTCAACTTCGCCTTGGTCAACGTGCTTGAATGTTTTCTTCATTAAGGCATCGTTCATCCCCAGCGCACGTAATAGAGTGGTTACCGGAATTTTTCGCTTCCGGTCAATCTTTACATAAATTGCACCGTTGGCTGCGGTCTCAAACTCCAGCCAAGCACCGCGACCAGGAATCACCTTTGCGCCGTAAAGCCCTGTGCCACTACTCCTATCTGCCGTAAAGAATACTCCAGCAGAACGAATTAGCTGAGAAACAACCACGCGCTCAGCACCGTTAATAACGAATGTACCGCGGTCGGTCATCCATGGGTAATCACCCAGGTAAATTTCTTGCTCTTTTACTTCGCCAGTCACCTTGTTGGTAAGTTCAACTGTTGCCTTGAGCGGTGCTTCAAAGCTTACGTTGTTTTCGCGAGAATCAGCTTCTTGCATCTTTGGTTCTTCGAATCGATACTCCTTAAACCGAATCGATAACTTCGTACCGGTATAATCGTCAATCGAGCCAATTTCAGAGAAAAGCTCACCGAGCCCCTCTTCGATCAGCCACTGAAACGATCGATTTTGGTGGTCAACTAGGTTTGGTGTGTCTATTACGCTTTGGCTTTCTGTAAAATATGTTCGTTTTTGTGTTGCTTGCTTGGTGACCTTCGCCATATAGTTGCTGCGCTCCTTCAACTCAATAAATTGATGCTAATAGTTATCGTTTTTTATCAAAGAGATGTTCGTGTTTGGAAGTCACCACTGACAACTACTTTGCGCTTAGTGAAATGTGTTACACCAAAACACAAGTAGCCGTCCACTACTTCTTAGATATGAATACTACACAACCCGTGTGTGTTCGTCAACACATTATCAACTATCTAGTGATTATCTGGATTCTGCTATCGGATTTCGTTTTTTTTCCGAAGGGCTCTCCCTCCTAAAGCTGCACCCGCAGCTAATACCAACCCGACCGCACCTGCACCACCACGTCGTAACAAAATACTGTTGTCATACTTGTCAAAATTCGTGTCGAGCTCATCTTGGATTGCTTTGATTTCAGCAGCCTCACGAAAAGTCATATCGAGGCAAACCTCCACCTCTTGCGGGTCAACCCGAGCGCCGCTCAAGCGTTGTTCATCCAGTGCATCAGCACAATCACCATCCATAGTCGCAATCTTTGCACTCAGATTATCTGAAGCCTCTAGTACATCAGCACGCAACTCAGGGTTCGAACATCCAGACGCAAAAACAGCTATCGCGCCAGCGGCTGCTGCAGCCAGCGCCAACCGTCTCGGATATGCTCTACTTTCCACAACTTGATCAACCTCTGCAGCTCTTCCAGCTTGAAATCTTTCGGCACTTAGCATACGCAAAACTCCTTGTAAGTATTAGTGTATGTATCTTAATACAATGAGCTCGCTTATGCCTTATCTTGTAGCACTTTGCTGTGAGTGATTACTTCGTCAACCACACCATATTCTTTAGCTTGTTGGGCGGTCATCCAAAAATCGCGTTCCATGTCACGATGAATTTTCTGTTTCGTTTGACCAGTGTTTTTCGCCATAATTTCTTCGAGCAACCTTTTCACTCGTAGGCTTTCTTTCAGGTCAATCTCCTGATCGGTAACCTTCCCGCGAGTACCGCTGGATGGCTGATGCACCATTACGGTAGAGTGTGGCAAGAGCGCACGCTTCCCTTTCGTGCCACTACTGAGCAAAAATGCTGCCGCGCTTGCCTGTACACCTATGCCGATGGTCTGTATATCCGAGCGTAAATATTGCATAGTGTCATAAATCGCGAACGCATCATAGACATGACCACCAGGACTGTTGATATAAAAGATAATGTCCTTCTTACTCTCATTGTCTAAGAAAAGTAGCTGCGCCACTACAAGATTTGCAGTGTGTTCGTTGACGTCAGTCCCCAAAAAAACAATCCGTTCTTTAAGTAAGCGGGAATAGATATCATAAGCACGCTCCATGCGCCCTTCTTGTTCAATAACTGTGGGTACTAATACTGATGATGGGTGTGTCATGCCGCCTCCTTTTGTCTACACAACTACATTACGCTAACTAGCACTCACAAGTCAAGAGTGCTAGCAGTAATGATTGTCAGGCAGCTCGTTAGAGCACGCCTGGATAAAGGAAGAAAAAATAGCGATAACGGATATGCGATTATTTTAGTAGCTTATGAGAGCTCGTCGCGGATTGCCCAAGGATCGGTTGACTGGACGCTCCTGCCTTCATCACCTGCCGGAATTGATCCGGGCTCCGTAGCATATCCGAATGAAAATTCATCCATGCCAAAAGCGACAGGCGTTTGTTTTCTACGAAGCCTATTACGATCTGAGGCCTCTTGAAGTTTCTTCAATTCTTCTTGACTGATTGATTGCTTAAGTTTGCGTGCATTACGTCCGCTTTTCGAGAAACGACCAGTAGCGACCATGACTGTACTGACCGCCTCGCTACCAAGCTTACGACACTTTTGGGCAAACGTCTTTGGCTCCGCTGCAACGCCAAAACGCTCTAGTAATTCATCCTTGCGTGCTGCGTTGCTTTCGATAACAGCAGTTGCTGCCCTATATGCAATAGTGAGGTGACTTATCGGGATTGCTACTTCTCCCCGTTCTTCTGCAGCAGAACCATAACAACTAGCTGGCAGCAATGTCGCTAACCCGTCTGTTGCGTGTCGTTCATGTTTGTCGAATTCCGTCGACGCGTATGACAAAATGTCTGGGTCATTTGCTGCGGCTTCGGCTACTTTGTGTATAGTTCTCGCAAGGTCAAGTGGTAGCTCCACACTCTCACCAGAAATATGGAATGGCGATTCTGCTGCTGTTTCTATTCCAGTTGGCTTGTGCATAATGTTTACGATCTACAACTTTGTATTGTTATGTGCGCTTGTAATTATGTATACAATATCACTATTAAATAGAAATAGCAAGCATAAGTTGTTATTACTAGTATCCTGTTTAATTCTAGAGTCGTTTTTTAATCGCTCGGGTCTGTAAGTCGGAGTATGTCGTCATCTGACCCATGTTGATCGTTCGGCTGCCGAACACAAGCCAGCTGCCGCTCAGCGCACGTTTCAGCTATTGGCCTGGTGACCAAATCATAAGTAGTAGCGATACTACGAAGGGCTCGGCTGCCAATTCGTCGGATAAAAGGGCGTTTCAGATCAACATTTACGTACACATCTTGCTCTGCTGATGCCACTAACTCCTCGCCGACCACTTCTCTATTCGGCTCGGATTGCTCTTGAGGAACACTTCTCATAATAACATATTATCATTTTTGTTGCTATTTGTCAACTGCTTATGCTTAGCTT
Source organism: Candidatus Saccharimonadota bacterium (assembly GCA_007132685.1). GTDB lineage: Bacteria > Patescibacteriota > Saccharimonadia > Saccharimonadales > SLHW01 > SLHW01. The sequence continues at coordinate 24,589 of SLOC01000002.1, forward strand.
TTGGCAGCAAAGGCAGCAAGCTGGGCGACGGTCTTTTCGCTCAGCATACGTGAAGCGATATTGTGTCGTGATTCCGGCTTATTGAGCTCTTCTTGCATCTGTGGGTCTTTGTATTGCCCCTTTAACATCTGCAGACGAATCTCCAGCTCTTCTGGAGTTATTTGGATATTTTCCTTCTCGGCTATTTCACTGAGCACAATGCTCGCTTTGACCCGCTCTTCTGCTTCTTTGGCAAGTTCTTGCTTCTTGTACTCTTCTTCTGATACGCCCTTGGCTTCGAGAAATTCCTGGATAGTTTGCCCGCGGTACGTCAGGTTCTGTTTGAGCTCTTGCATCATGCGCTCGACCTGATCGTCAATCAACGCTTGTGGGACGTCCATTTTGGTGTCTTTGGTGATTTTGCGTACCAACTCCGACTCGAACGCCGTGTCTGCCTGTCGCTGCTTTTCAGTTTTTAACTCCTTCTCGATATCGCTACGCAGCTGGTCGACAGATTCAACCGGCCCAACGCTCTTGGCAAACGTATCGTCAAGTTCGGGCTTCACGACTTCTTTGACGTCTTTGATAGTGACGGTGAAGGTTACTTTTTCACCTGCAAGCGAGGAGACACCATAATCTTTAGGAAATGTAACGTCAAATGTGGTTTCTTCCTCTGGCTTTTTGCCTACTAGATTCTCTTCGAACCCTGGGATAAACGTATTGCTACCAAGCATAAGTGGATAATCTTTGCCGTCGGCACCCTTGATGGCCTTGCCGTCTTTGTCCTTGCCGTTGAAATCAATCATAACCTGGTCGCCATTTTTTGCGGCTCGTTTGACAGACTTCTTCTCAGCCGATTGCGTACGGAGGTTTTCAATAACCTCTTCGATGTCTTTCTTAGTAACCTTGGCGGTTTTGCGCTCCATCTTAATCTTCTTATAGTCTGGAAGCTTTACTTCACCAAGCACATCGACTTTTGCCTCAAAAGTGAGGTCATTAAACGGAACGAATGATTTAAGCGAAATGTCTGGGCGATCGATGGGGCGTAAATTTTGCTCTTTGGCAGCATTCGGGTACAGCCTTTGTACCGCCTCTTCGACAAACTCTTGTTGATACAGTTGTTGGTTGAGTTGTTTTTCGACCATCTCTGCCGGTGCTTTACCTGGGCGAAAACCGGCAACTTTGACATCTTTGCCAAGCTTTTGTAATACATCACGGCGGACGTCTTCTAGTTCGTTCTTATCAGCCGTAACAGTGAGCACAGCCGATGTCTTGGTGGGGCGTTTAATCTCTACATGCATAAGTGTCCACTCTAGCAAACGGTAGCCAGCTTGTAAAAAGTTTCTCACCTCCACCTAGCGTGAAAGCAGTTGCTGGCTGATTGTTTCCAGGTCTCCTTTTGTTTCCGTGCCGTTGACAATATTGCGCAAACTAAATTCGCCGCTATCAAGTTCGTTTTGGCCTATAAATAGCACGTGTTCGATGCCTTTTTTCTCTGCGGTTTTAATTGCCTTTTCTGGCTTGCGATCGAGAGCATCGAGCGCAACATTGAGGTTTTGCTGGCGCAACTCAGACACAATATCGAGCGCAGCTTTGTACGTATCTCCGAGGACAGCAACGTACAGATCGGTTTCTGTTGCAAGGTCGGGCAACAAATCATGTAGCTCAAGAAAGTTCTGCAGAGTTAAGTCGCCCATGCCGAACCCAACTGTTGGTACTGGTTCTACGCGAAACTCGCCGATAAGGTTGTCGTAGCGACCACCACCGAACATAGAGCGGTTGTTGTCAGGATGTGTGTCAAATACCTCAAACACAATGTCGGTGTAATAATCAAAGCCACGTGTAATCGATGCGTCGTAGCGCACGTTCTGCAGACCTGCTTGCTGGCAAGCTGAGAGTAGCTCCTTCACCTCGCGCAGACTGCTGTTATCTTGCAGCTCGTCGGGTAGCGCGGAAATGTCTGTTGCGGCCAAAATATTCTCAAGAACTTCAGCTCCACCCTCGTCTTTAACAAGCGCTGAGAGTTTTGCTCTGAAATCTGCCTGGTCCATCTTTTCTGACTTGTCGATAAGCGAAGTGACGTCTTTTTGTACAACCGGGGAAAGACCAAGCTTATCGGTAAGCACATGGTTTAGAAATGCCCGGCTGCTGACTCGTATCTCGTACATGTCTTGGGTCGCCCCATAGGCACTCATTAAATCAGCGGTAAGCAGCAGTACTTCGTGTTCAGCAGCGATTGAATCATCGCCGAATATGTCTACATTCAGTTGATAAAACTCCCGCCCACGACCACGCTGCATGCGTTCGTATCGCCAGCATTGCGGTATCGAGTACCAACGCAATGGGTAGCCCAGCTCCTGACGCTTGCCGGCCACCATTCGAGCGACCGACGGCGTCATCTCTGTGCGCAACGTGACGCTTCGATCGCCTCGATCCTTAAACGTATAGGTCTGTTCATTAATAATCTCTTCGTTGCCTTTTTGCAGATACAAATCGGTCGGTTCAAGCAACGGCGCATCGTATTCTTCATACCCGTAGCGCTCACAAACCGAGCGCATCACGCCAAAAAGGTATCTCTGTAAACGTTTATCCTCAGGATAGAAATCTCGTGCACCCTTGTACGGATTGGTCGATAATTTGCTCATTACCCTAATTGTAACAGATTGGCAGTTCGACTAGCAGAAATTACAGAGCGAGCTGAAAGCGTATATGAGATACGCTGCGGGAGCACTGGAGATTTTGACACAGCCAAAAAAGGGGTCCCCGCAAAGCCCAGCGAAGCGGGTTTTGTGGGGTGGAGCGAGGCTTTGCACGAAAGCTGCAGCTACAATCTGTTTTATTGGGGTCCCCACAAAAAAATAATTTTTTGTGGGGTTAAGGAGAAAGCAAAGTGAGGTTACCGAGAGTTTTGCTACTATCAATAGCTTAAAAAAGCCCCGTAAAATAAAGTCGCAAACGACTTTACCACGGGGCACTTCAAAATCTTTAAGTCATATACCTATAATGGCGGTGCCACGAGAGCTTCATAACGTATTTTGTAAGTATACGTCAAAATACTGATGAAGATTTTTCGTGGTGGCGCGGGAGAGACTCGAACTCTCACACCTTGCGGCACTAGTTCCTAAGACTAGCGTGTCTACCAATTCCACCACCGCGCCTTCATTTAAATTCACGTGATAGAACGGGACCTATTGTACCGATTCCACTGTCCTGGGGCAATTACATTTATGCAGCTTTATAAAAGACCAGCCGACCTTGGGCATG
>SLOC01000022.1 GCA_007132685.1 Candidatus Saccharimonadota bacterium
AAAGCTGCTTTTTCATATTTGCAACCGAAGCGAGTTTATCAACATCTTTATCGGTGTAGCGCTCAATCAGCCCTCTGAAGACTAATTCATCGAGGTAGGATTTCTCAGTATGTTTTTTTGGTACCTCAAATTTTGGCAACAGGATATTGCCTAGGTCGAGTTCAACATGGCAGCGATTCGCTACTTCTTTAGTGTTGCGTATGACATCGGGATGCGTCTTACCCCAGCGCTCGATAATCTTGTTCGGTGACTCTACGTGCAAAGGGAACTCCTTGAGGCTCATGCGCTTCTCGTCAGAAAGATACGAATTAGTGCCGATGCAAAGCAGAACCTCGTGCGCTTCTTGGTCCTCATGGCGTAGGTAATGCGCATCAGACGTTACCACCGCTGAGATCTCCAACTCTTCTGCAACACTAAGCACCAGTTCGTTAACTTGCCTTTGTTCCTCGCTACACATCTCGTGGTCCGGGTGTCCATGATCTTGCACTTCGAGATAGTATCGATCGCCGAACACTTTCTTATACCAGCGGGCAATCTCTAAGGCTCCTTTATGGTCGCCATTTTTTGCCGTGCTACCAATTTCACTCCCCATACAGCCACTTAGGGCAATGATTCCTTCGCTGTACTTTTCTAAGAGGTCTCTGTCGACCCTGGGGTGGTAATAAAATCCATCAAGATGCGCGATTGAGCTCAATTTCATAAGGTTTTTATACCCAGTATTGTTCATCGCTAAGAGGATAAGGTGAAAACGAGCTTTATCTTTCTGAGGGTCTTTGTCCGTATGCTTACGAGCAGCTACGTACGTCTCAATGCCAATGATTGCTTTTAGTTCACGGGCCTTGGCTTCTTTATAGAATTCAACCGCTCCCGAAAGCGTGCCATGGTCGGTAATAGCGCACGCTGTCATACCCTGTGATTTGACGTGATCCAGTAGATCGCCAACGCGACTCAGGCCATCAAGCAAACTATACTCGGTATGATTGTGCAAATGCACAAAGTCTTCGCGAGTCATTTGCGACTGATATTCACCTGACTTCTTAGACACGAATCACTCCCCTCTCATCCATACGTCACTCCACGTAGCAGAAGCTGTTAACAAATCGTTTTTGTATTATAGCGTATCTGTCGGCTCATCAATGGCTCGATCGATATTCTCAATAATCGGGCCGATGAATGGAATTGCCTCGAACAATGACAATATCCATAGCAGTAAAGCCACGACTATTGTCGCTCCTATGATGCTACCCAAGCCCGTAAACACCCCCCGGAAGAAGGCCATTTTAAACACCCGCTTTTTATCGAAAAAGCCGGTTACAATAATTGACTCTATAGCTCGACCGAGCTGTTCATAATCGACTTTTTGTAGTGGTTTTTGCTTTGGTTTTTTGCTTTGCTCAGCCACGCTTAGTGTCTTTGGTTACGTACTCTTTGAGGTGCTTGATTGCTTTATCGGCTTCATCGATAGCTTGTTGCAGCTCTTTATCGCTGCTCTCACCTTCGTGAACAGCGCTTAGCATGCCCTTAGCCTTCTCCTTAACAAGTTTGGCCTGGTTAAGTGCCTCTTGGTATCCCTTCTTCGTCTTTGCAGATGCCTGATCGACTTTTTTCTGACCTTTAGCAATAAGCTCTTGTAGTTCTGTGTGAGCTTTTTTCAGCTTCTTCTCTGCTTCGACCCGAGCTTTTACGGCAGCGTCTTTGATGTCCTTACGAGTTTCCTTGCCGCTTTTTGGTGCGGTCAATATACCAGCGACATATCCAGCCGCAGCCGCTACTGCAGCACCGATTGCAAATTTACCTGCTTTTCTTGACATACCTATTCCTCCTTATTTTTGGCTTTAGTATGCTTACTGCTGAAATGTTCAAATGCCTTGGCGACTAATTTACCGATGGCAATTGAACCAGATGCTTTCTTGAGTGCATCAGCAACTCCGTCCACTTTCCCCAAGACACTGTGAGTTGTCTCAGTGACTTCCTTCACCCTATTGGCAATTTGTATACACTTGACTAATAAAATGATTCCTAGCAGTAAGAATAGGGCTAGGAAAATACTTAGCACGATAGTAAGAAATATTAGTGAGCTCTCCATGAACTCAGTATAGCATCACTTATCAAATGCTCGAGGCAGTTCAGGATATTTTTTTTAGATAGCGAGCAAAGTCGTCCTTGATGTCATCGTGTTGAAGCGCAAAATCAACCACAGTTTTGACGTAGTCAAGCTTGTTGCCCGTATCGTAATAACGGCCGTTTTTTATCTCCAACGCGAGCATCTCATTCCCAGCATCAATCATTTTTTGCATAGCGGTTTGGATATAAAATTCTTTGCCGTCTGGTAGCTCTTCTAGCGTATTATGTAAATAAGGGAACAGCTCTGGTGTAAGCACATACGCTGCAACGCTTGCTAGATCACTTGGCGCATCGGCCTTGCCAGGTTTTTCAACTATAGTTTCAACATTTATAAGTCCTGGCTCCAGTTCTTCGCCAGCAACAACGCCATATTTATCAAAATCAGCGTCTTCTTTGATGCGAATACACGAGAAGATGCTCTTTTGTTCACGTTCATACATGTCGACCATCTGCTTAAAGCGTGAAGGGTTAGCCACGATAAAGTCATCAGCAAACGCGTAGATAAACGGCTCATCGCCAACTAAATGTTCTGCGTTAAGTACAGGGGTCGCATTACCGTAGGGACCCTTTTGTCTAATGTAGATGAAATTAGCTAGATCAGAAATCCCTTTTGTTTGGTTAAGCAGCTTGGTTTTGCCGGACTCCTTGAGGTTAATTCGCAAATCCGCGCTCATATAATCGAAATGGTCTTCAATTGAACGTTTGTGATACCCGGTTACAATAATAATGTCCTCGATGCCAGCCTCAGCTAATTCCTCAACTATGTATTGGATGATTGGCTTATCCACAAGCGGCAGCATTTCTTTCGGCATGGCTTTCGTTTGCGGTAAAAACCTGGTACCGAAACCAGCTGCTGCGATAACTGCTTTTTTGATTGGTTTGTTGTTCATGACATTTCCTCCTGATGCTTTATTTAAGTCAACTGTTTGGTAAGTAACTCTTTTACTTTGGCTGGGTTCGCTTTGCCGTGACTGGCCTGCATGACTTTGCCAACCAAAAAGCCAATTGCCTTCATTTCACCAGAACGCACGTCGTCGGCTGCTTCAGAATGATCGGCAATAACCTGATCGACTAGGCGAAGCAATTCTTTATCATCCGACACTTGGATATACCCTTGCTCGTCGGCGTACTTAGCAATGTTCCTCGGTTCAGCACCCGAGAAAAGCAAATCGTGCAACAAGCCCTTGGCGTTCGTCGAGCTAAGCTTGCCGTCTGACTGCAGTCTTACCACCTCCTTATACAGCTCGCTGCGTCTGTTGAGCGGAAAAACGCTTAAGCGATTCAATGTCTTTTCATTGCTGCGTGCAGGAATCTCTACCTGGACCATTAAATTAGTAATGGAGCTGACTGCAGCATGCTCGAGTTCTTGGTCGACAAGAAGGTCGACGTAATCATTCTCATCCTCAACTTCCGCGCTCATTATAATCTCAATCTGCTCATTAGATAGGCCACGTTCACGTAACTGATCCCTGATATTATCTGGCATTGGTGGCATAGATGCTGCAATGTCGTCGATATACTCGTCACTCAGATAGATTGGTGGTATGTCAGGCTCAGGGAAGTAGCGATAATCATGCGCCTCCTCTTTGCCGCGCTGGGAGACTGTACGTTGTTTTGCTTCATCCCACCCTCGAGTTTCCTGGATAATCGTTTCGTCTTTTTCAAGGAGTTCTGTTTGTCGTTGTATCTCATACTCGACAGCGCGCTCAACCGAACGAAAGCTGTTAAGGTTCTTCGTCTCTGTACGAGTGCCCAGCTTGTCCGTTGTGCTCACAGAGACATTTACGTCAAAACGCATATTACCGTGATAAAGGTCGGCATCGGATACACCAGCATAACGCATACGAAGATAGAGTTCACGTGCATAAGCTTTGGCCTCTTTGGCCGAGTGCATGTCAGGAGCAGAAACGATTTCCAGCAAGGGTGTACCAGCTCGGTTAAGATCAACTAGGCTGTACCCACCAACCTGTGGGTGTGTGCTCTTGCCAGCATCTTCTTCAAGGTGAGCTCGCTCAATCCGTACCATTCTCTCTTCTCCCTCTACGACAATCGGCACCTCACCACCTAGTATGATTGGGTGTGCTTGTTGAGTAATCTGATAGCCCTTTGGTAAGTCAGGGTAAAAATAATGCTTTCTATCAAATGCGCTAAATGTCTGGGGCTTCGAGCCAAGCGCAAAGGCTGCCTTACAGGCCAGATCAAGCGCTGATTGATTGAGTACAGGTAGTGCGCCTGGCATACCCAAGCAAATATGGCTCGTGTGTTCGTTTGGTTCAGCGTTTCGTGCGTCGTTATTCACTGGAGCAAACAACTTAGAAACAGTCTTTAGTTGTACATGACACTCAATGCCTATTGTTGGTTGGTAATTATTTGTCTTGCTGGCCACTGTGCAGTGCTCCTATGTCACGTAATGCTTGCCGGAAACCGGTGAGTGCTTTCTTCGCATCTGCTTCTTTCAAGGGCTTCTCTGGTTGTTCAATTGTTTTCTTCGCCAGATTATGCGCAAACCACACCGCATCATTGTCACTAAGCTTCTTCTGAGCTGAGACAATTCTCTCACCAATCTTCTTACCCTTAAATCGACGTTGCCGTAGCGCCTCGCCCAATAATTTATCTGCTTGCTGCAAAGCTTCTGGCCACGTGTCCTTGTTTTTGCACAGTTTCTGCAGCTCGTTCCATTTCTCTTGGTACTTTTTCTGGTTTAATTTGCGAGGTATTTTCTTGTACATAAGAAACAGCAAAAAACCTACTATTACAAGTAACACGAAGCTAGCAACTATTGTTACTTGCATTTCAAAGCTTGAATCTCTGAGCCAAGCAATCATTTAAGCGCCTCCTCTATTTCTTTCGCGTAGCCAAGCAACTTCCTATCATGGTTTTGGGGGGCGATGAGCTGTAAGCCAATTGGTAACTTATCTTCAGCCGTACCGGACGGCAAGCTGATCGCTGGTACACCAGTAAGGTTTGCGGCTACTGTCATAACATCCGATAGATACATTTGCATGGGGTCTTTAGTATTTTCGCCAATCTTAAACGCGGTGGTTGGTGCGGTAGGACCAATCAGCAAATCGTATTCTTCAAATGCTTGATTAAACTCGTTGATAAGTTTAGTGCGTACTTGCTGTGCTCGCCGATAGTACGCGTCATAAAACCCACTTGAGAGCACATATGTACCAATCATAATGCGTCTCTTTGCCTCAGAGCCAAAACCTTCACTACGGCTCTTGGTGTACGCCTCTTCAAGGCTTTCAGCTTCGCTGCTGACGTGCCCATAACGCTGACCATCATAACGAGCGAGATTACTACTGATTTCAGCTGGGCCAATCACATAATAGCAAGCAAGTGATAGCGGGAGCGAAGGAAGTGAAATCTCCTCTATGGTTGCGCCGAGTGCTGTCATTTTTTCGATTGCTTGCTTGGTCGCATCTTTAATCTCAGTCGGAAGCGACTCTGGGAAATACTCGGAAATCAATGCGACCTTTTTCCCAGATAGACTAAATTCTTCAAGTTTAGTGTAAGGTTCTGCGGCGCGATCTATCGTTGTGCCATCCCACTCGTCCTTTCCTGCAGCGACGTCTACCACGAGCGCTGCGTCTGCAACGGAGCGAGCAAGCGGTCCGATAACATCAGTACTGCTCGCCATAGCAATGACCCCGTTTCTTGATAATAATCCGTATGAAGGCTTCAGCCCTACAATTCCACAAAACGCCGCAGGCTGACGAATAGAGCCGCCCGTATCAGTCCCAAGCGCAAACGGCGCTAATTCCAATGCAACGGCTGCTGCCGAGCCGCCCGAAGAACCACCCGGAACCCGAGATTTGTCATGGGGGTTTTTGGTCGTAAACCAGTCGCTGTTTTCTGTGCTTGAACCATGGGCAAACGCGTCAAGATTTGCCTTGGCGACACATATGGCGCCTTCGGCCTCAAGTCGATCAATAACCGTAGCCTGGTAGGGTGCGTTAAAGTTGTTCAATATGTTGCTCGCAGCAGTCGTCGCTCCGCCGAGTGTTAAGAAGTTATCTTTAGCGATAAACGGCACTCCAGCTAGTCGGCCAAGTCGTTCGCCTTGCTGCTGTCGAGCATCTATTTCTTTAGCTCGATCAAGTGCTCGCTCACGACATACCGAAATTATCGCCTTATACTCCTTGGCTTGTTCAATATAGCCGAATGAAGCTTCAACAAGTTCTTTAGCAGTCACCTTCCCAGATTGAACGTCCTGGGCAATTACGTCTAGCGGTTTCCATTTAGCACCGCTCACGACAACACTCGCTTTACCTTAATGTAGCCATTCTCTGTTTCTGGCGTGTTCATAAATAGCTCGGTTTGCGAATAAGGCAGTTGGCGAATTTCGTCTGGCCGTGTCACGCTACGGAGTCCAGTCACCTGAGTGGTCGGTGTAAGCTTACTTACGTCGACCGACTGAAGCTCCTCAACATACGACAAGATAGTACTTATCTCTTGCTGGAACTGCACTATCTCATCCTCGCTAAGTTCTAGCCGGGATAATTTGGCCAAATGTAATATATCTTCCTGTGTGAGCTTCGCCATTTCACTCTAGTATATCAAACGGTACTAGCGTTTGTCTTTTAGTTCCTCTATAAGGTCTCGCAGTTCGGCCGCTTTTTCAAATTCCAGGTTTTTTGCAGCTAAGTCCATCTGCCTTGTTAGCTGCTTGAGCACGCTTGGCAGCTCATCCTTGGGTACTTTCTTGATGTCTTTCCTCAGTGACTTTGTCTGCTCGCTTTGGTGTTCGCGGTCATGAAGCTTATCTGCAACCGCCTTCGAAATGCTCGTAGGTGTTATCCCGTGTTCTTTGTTATGCTCCTCTTGGATTTTTCGACGACGATTGGTCTCCGTGATAGCTCGCTGCATGCTGCCAGTTTTATTTTCGGCGTACATGATGACTCGTCCGTCCTGGTGTCGTGCCGCTCGACCAATGGTCTGAATCAGTGCCTGTTCGCTGCGCAAGAAGCCTTCTTTGTCCGCGTCAAGAATGGCAACCAAGCTTACTTCCGGCAAATCCAAACCTTCTCGTAAGAGATTAATTCCGACTACAACATCGTAAGTGCCAAGACGTAAATCACGCAATATGTCAGTCCGGTCGAGCGTCTCGATATCGCTGTGAAGATAGGTAACTTTGATGTCGAGCTCTGTAAGGTATTCCGTCAGATCTTCGGCCATGCGCTTGGTCAGTGTTGTCACGAGTACGCGCTCGCCTTTTTGGACTGTCTCACGAATCTCTGCGATTAAATCATCGACCTGCCCGTCTACCGGCCGGACAATAATTTCAGGATCTAACAAGCCGGTTGGCCGAATGATTTGTTCCACCGGCTCCGGGCTCCGCTCCAACTCGTATTCGGCTGGTGTCGCACTGACGTATACAGCTTGATTGACGTGTTTTTCAAACTCACTAAAAGTAAGCGGCCTATTATCAAGCGCGCTCGGTAGGCGAAAACCGTGCTCAACGAGCACTTCTTTGCGAGCACGATCACCGTTGTACATGCCGCGGATTTGCGGGATTGTCATGTGCGATTCATCGATAAACAGCAGATAATCATCGGGGAAATAATCCAGCAGCGTCGCTGGTTGTTCGCCTGGCTCTCGATTAGTTAGATAGCGGCTATAATTCTCGATGCCTTTGACAAAGCCGGTCTCTTCAAGCATCTCCAAGTCAAATCGCGTTCGCTGCTCGATTCTCTGAGCTTCGAGCAACATGTTGTTACTGCGAAAATAGGTTAATTGCTCCTCAAGCTCCTGCTCTATCTTGCCCAGTGCTTGACGGAGCTTTTGCTCCGGCGTCACGTAGTGGCTCCCGGGAAATATCGCCACCTGTTCTTGGCGGGCTATCACTTCTCCGGTGAGTGGATTAATCTTGGTAATCTGGTCCACCTCATCACCAAATAACTCAATCCGATATGCGACCTCTTCTCCGGCCGGAAATATATCGATAACGTCACCACGCACACGGAATATACCACGGGCAAAATCTACATCATTACGAGCGTATTGAATATCAGTAAGTTGGCGCAGGAGTTTATCGCGGACGCGTCGTTCGCCGACCTTTATCCGTACCGCCATACTGTCATAGTCCTCCACAGACCCGATACCATATATACAACTTACGCTGGCGACGATTATGACATCTTTCCTGCTTAGCAATGCGTCAGTTGACGCGTGCCTTAGCCTATCAATCTCTTCATTAATCTGGCTATCTTTTTCAATGTATGTATCCGAGCGCGGTATATAGGCCTCGGGCTGATAGTAGTCAAAATAGCTCACGAAATAATGTACTGCGTTATCCGGGAAGAACGCCTTAAACTCACCGTACAGTTGAGCTGCCAGTGTTTTGTTATGACTTAATACCAAGGTGGGGCGTTGCTCCCTGGCAATAACATTCGCCATGGTAAAGGTCTTGCCAGAACCAGTAACGCCCAGAAGCACCTGATGTTTTTGCTTGCCTCGAAGGCGGGCGACCAAAGAGTCGACTGCCTTGGGCTGATCTCCGGCTAGCTGATATTGGGATAAAAGTGAAAAATCTTGCATGTGATGTAGTTATATATCCTGTGTTAGGCGTGTCAGTGAGTATAGCTGATTACGGCTTGTCATACGCCTGATTGGGTGAAACACATTTTTCTTGACCCTTGCTTGTTATGATTGGATGCCCAGCTTCAACGCAAGACGCATAATCATGTACCTCTGCCTGAACAAGAGCTCGTAGGAGCATAACACCTGAGAGAAGTAGTCCAATGACTACCATCCCTACAAACAATTTCACGACTGGATCTTTTCGCTTCATAGCAAACTATAGTGTATCAGAAGTAAGCGGCGCATTATGGATCTGGTCATCAAACTCGAACTCTTGTCCGGCTAATTGTCGCAAGACAATCGAGCGCACAGTATTGCTGCCAAGGTAGCGCATAACCATCTCATCCCACAGACTGGAGCGCATATTTATCGCAATCCGCTGATCGACAGAGAGCTCATTAGACGAGTTAATAATTGCATCGAGTAAGTTAAACGAGACTGGCTTATCGCTCCCCTTAAAAAACCCACCGACATATTCATTACCGTGCCAAAACTGAAATGCTGGCTCGATATTTGCGAGCGTCTTTTCTACTTTACGCAAGGCGAAGTCTTCAACAGTAAGGTGAGGTACGAAAACTTCTGGAGGCTCACTTGATTCACTGCCCCCTGCAAAAAACCCATGTACCACTCGCCAATGCACGCTGTCACCTCCAATGTCAGCCTGCATATTCCCTTTGTGAGTGACCGCATTAGTTATATGCTGTCCAAACTGTTCGTTCACCTGCTGCAATTTAAAAAATGATCCGAACATTCTAATTTCATTTATAGCAAGCAAGGTAAGCACAAACACGGTAATTGCAGTATTCGGCCACTGCTTTTTTGGCAAGGGAAGCACGATTACAGCGCCAAGTTCCTCTACGCTGAGTACGTTTGATTGGAGCTTTTTGCTCATGGTTACGCCTAACTTATTCCAATAGCGAGACGTTGGGTGGTGCACTTCGATTGCGCGCTCCTCGAAATCAATAGGCCGCAGTTTTTCATATTGCTTGTAGTACTGCTTGTGCCACGTTTTGCCCTCCATATGTTTGGCTACACCTAAAACGTGAGCTATCGGTTCTCGCTTAAGCATAGAGTCGATTGAACGGTAGCCTAGCTGTTTCATTGACCGCTTGGGCGGCACCGTTTTGAGCATCTTCTTGATTACGCTGGCTTTAGCTAAGCATGTCGTGCGGGGATAGTGCAGCTTATGTATATAGCGCGTTACGGCTTCGACAATTTTGTTTGGGTCGTCATCATCAACGCCGATATGCTCGATAAAAAACTGATTGTGTAGCTTTAGTAGGTGGTTTGTGGCAGCGTACACCTCATCAGCCGTGCTGTCGTTGGGATCAAGACCCAGCGAACGAACCACCATATGAGTCTTGCCGATTATTTCAGCACTCATACGAACATCATACCCAGGGTTACCTGACATCCGTTCCAGCTTTTTCAGCGGTGACTGGATGTCACTTGCAGACATGTTAAGAAGCGAATGAAGATGGGCTGACACTGTTTACGCTCGCTTTCTCGTATGTTTCATATCCCCTCACACTTTGGCTATAGTTGCGCCTCTACATGTAGCGCGTACCTTGCGGTACTTTCGTTTTTTTCTAGAACGGCTCTGGTCGATACCAGTCTGGTGAATGCTCCAGAAACTCCTCTAGCTTCTCCTGTGTCAATAAACCGTCCTGTGCGCCAACATGCTGCACGACATTCATCGAGTTGATTGGCGCCCACTGAAGCGCTCCCTCTAAGTTGTTACCCTTAACGAGTGCTGCGACAAACGTCGAAGCAAAAGCATCGCCAGCACCGGTCCGCTCTTTAGGTGGCGCAGGGTCTGGGTAGAGCGGCATTTTGAGTCGATTATCACCATCACTCGCATAGGCACCATCCGGGCCATCAGTGATAACAACAATCTGGCAACCATAGGAGTGGAATCGATTCATCAAATCATGCAGATCATCATAATTGCCACCTGACACTTCGACCGCTTCCTCGCGGTTCAAAATGAGTACATTGGTGTGCTGGTAAATTCGCTGCAAGCGATCAACTCCCGCCTTCATCTGAAACGTACCCGGTTGAAAGGCAAGATTTACGTCAGGATGCTCATCAAGCCAGTCTGCAAGCTCATCGTGAAAATCGATTGCGTCCTCGCTGATGGAGCTAAAGTAAAGCCACCCAGGGATTTCTTTTGGCTTTAGCTTGGGCCAGTGATAGTCATATTCTTCGTGCTTAATCAAGATGGTACGCTCTTCTTTGTACCACAGCACATAATGATAGTTACTGGATTTATCCGGATTGATATGTACCAAGCGGGAATCGACTCCCTCTTTGTGTAGCTTCTCTATGATGTCTCTTCCGGCCTGATCGCCACCAACATTTGATTGTAGACCGCTATTAACACCAAGTCGTGCGAAGCTCACCGATGCGTTTGAAGCATTGCCGACCGCAATCTTTTCTTCGACGTGATCGAATGGCAGCTTGCTGCCGTATTGCATCGCAATCCATTTACCGTGATCGTTATCGTATACATGCGCTTGGTCATCGAACAATTTAATAAACGCGTCGGTTACAACATCGCCTACGCAAAGTACTTCAAGTTCTTTCATTTGTTTTCTCCCACCTTTATCTTCATATATCGTTTATGCTTTTAGTCTAACATGCTTTCTTGGCTTTGCCAGCACTGTTGAAGAGGTCAATCTTCTTTTCGACCACCTCTTGTACTGCGTTTATTACTTGATCCATCAATTTGATAACAGCGTATTCGGTCGGATTTTCCTTGAGCACCTTCTCTAGTGTTTTCCTGTACGCGTAGCGCATATCAGAGTTGATGTTCACTTTGCTTACTCCTATTTTAACTGCGTCGAGGAAGTAGTGGCCAGGGGTACCGCTACCGCCATGCAGGCTGATGTTGCAGTCTATGGCGTCACGAATTGCCTGGAGTAAGTCGAGATCAAGCTTCTTAGGTACAGGATATTTCCCGTGTAAATTGCCGACAGCAGCCGCGAAAGTATCAATACCAGTCGCTTCTACGAAAGCAGCTGCACCTTCTGGAGTGCTAAACGTTTTCTTTATTTCCTCGTAGTCGATTGCTTCTTCGTGAACGTTCGACGAACCAGCAAAATAGTGCGGCTCACTCTCTACTAAGGCACCAGTCAGCTTGGCGTAGTCGACGATTTTTTGTGTACCTTCGATAATCTCCTCATCGCTCGCATCTTTGTTGCCCTGAGAGATGTCGATATGTATAAATTCGAAGCCAGCCTCTATGCCCTGTATGGCTGCCTCGATGGTTGGGCTGTGATCCAGGTTGATATACATCTCGATATCGAACTCTTGCTTGTAGTTGTCTACCATGTCGCGGACATTGTGCACGCCAATCGCATCGACTTCACTCTGGCTTACCTCTACCATGACCGGGGAGTTCTTGTTTTGAGCGGCTCGCGCTATCGCAACCAAAGTTTCCTGGTTGTCGATATTAAACGCACCGATGGCGAATTTTTCAGCTTTGGCGCGCTCCATAGCCTCTCTGGCTAGAGCGCAATTTTGTCTCATTTGCTCTAATGTTTGTGGCATATAAGACCAGTATACAAAAAACGCTCATGCTTTAAAACAGTAAAATTACTTGACGCGTCAAGTAATTAATCATTGTCCTGTTTTAGATTTACTCTACAAGTTCGTGTGCAGCCATTGAAATGTGCTTAGCGGTCAGGCCGAAATGTTCCAAAAGTGCGTTTGGGTCGCCGGATTCACCAAAGCGATCACGCATACCAATCCGCTTCATCTTAACTGGTTGATGTTCTGCTAATAATTCTGCGATTGCACTACCAAAGCCTGCCGCAATCTGCGCCTCTTCTGCGGTGATAGCACATCCTGTCTTTTCAACGCTACCTAAAATCGTCGCTGCGTCTAGCGGCTTGATTGTGGGCACATGGACTACCTCGGCATCAATGCCATCCTTATATAGCGAGTCGGCTGCCTTTAGTGCATGGTAGGTCATCGTTCCGGTTGTGATAATCGATATGTCCTTGCCTGGAGATAAAACGTAGGCCTTGCCAATCTCAAATGGTGTTTTGTCGGTTGTAAAAATTGGTGTTTTTTCACGAGCAAGCCGAATATAGCAAGGATTTTTCTTGTCCTTTGCCATGGCAATGGTTGCCTTCTCAGCCTCGACACTGTCACCTGGTGCGATAACCACCATGTGTGGCAATACCCGCATAAGAGCAATGTCTTCTAACATCTGGTGCGTGGCGCCATCTGGCCCGACGGATACTCCGGCATGCGACCCGACGATTTTAACCGGCTGTTCATTGAGGCAAATTGTAGTACGTATTTGTTCCCAGTTACGACCTGGACTAAATGCCGCGTAGCTACTGACGAAGGGAATTTTACCCATTGCTGCGAGGCCAGAACCTACGGTTACGAGGTTCTGTTCAGCCACCCCGATTTGCACAAATCGCTTAGGGAATTCATCAGCAAATAGGCTCATTTGCGTAGAGCCAGTGAGGTCGGCGCACGCTGCAACGATATTCTCATCGTCCTTGCCCGCCTGAAGTAGCCCGCGACCAAAACCTTTGCGAATCGGCTCTTCGTCTAGCTTCTCGTGAATGTCCTTTAAGTACATTTGTTTCATGCTACTCGTGCTCCCCTCTAATCTTGCCGCGCAGGGTACGTAGATCCTTGAGGGCTTCTTTGGCTTCCTCCCTGTTCGGTGGCGCGCCGTGCCAGTGAAAGTCGTACTCCATAAAGTCTACGCCTTTGCCAGGAACTGTGTGGGCAATAATCATGACTGGTTTTTCAACGATGGCACGGCTCATGTTGAGCGCATCGATGACAGCCTCCATATTATTGCCGTCAATATCTAGGACAAACCATCCAAACGCCTCCCACTTCGCCTTGAGGTCTTCAAGCGGCATGACATCTTCCGTCGGGCCGTCAATCTGAATATTGTTGCGGTCGATAATAGCGGTGATGTTATTGAGGTTGTATTTGTTGGCAAGCATAGCGCCTTCCCAAACGTTACCTTCGTTGATCTCTCCATCACCCATAACGACATAAATCCAACGATGCATCTCTTGATTCATGCGCATTGCCAGCGCCATACCGCATGC
The DNA here is from genome assembly GCA_007132685.1 of Candidatus Saccharimonadota bacterium. Taxonomy (GTDB): domain Bacteria; phylum Patescibacteriota; class Saccharimonadia; order Saccharimonadales; family SLHW01; genus SLHW01. The sequence continues at coordinate 13,797 of SLOC01000022.1, forward strand.
CTGACTAAGTCCACAACCAAGCGGTCCACTCGTGTTCTCAAGTCCTGGTAACGCTGTACGCTCTGGGTGACCCTGCAGCCGCGAACCGAGCTGCCTAAGTGTCATGAGTTCTTTTCGATCGAAATACCCAGCGTGTGCCATGGTAGCGTACTGCACTGGTACGCAGTGTCCATTACTCAGCAAAAAGATGTCTCGCTTATTCCAGTCCGGCTTTTTCGGGTCATGTTTGAGTACATCGAAATAAAGGGCAGTCAATATATCGGCAAGCCCAAGGGGACCCGCACTGTGACCGCTACCAGCCTTCTCGAGCATCTTAATAATATCTTCGCGAATATCAATCGCGATTTCTTCTAGTTCGGGAATGGTATATTTTTTCTTCATCGTCTGTCTCTTTGTTATGATAACTTCTCTTTTAGTGTAGCATAAGCCTGTTTCGGATCATCAGCGCCATGTATACCGCCACCAACGTTGAGAACGTGCACTCCCGCATCTACCAAGCTACGTGCATTAGATTCGTTGATGCCGCCATCCCAGCCGACTTCTACTTCGGGATGTAAATCGTGAATAAACGCAACCTTCTCAAGTAAACCCAAGTCAGCCTCACCGCCATGATGCCCAAGATCGCCACTAAATATTAATACGTGGTCAAAACTATGAAGAATCTGCTCCGTCCACTCGATTGGAGTATCTTGTAATACCGCAAGTCCCACTTTTATATCTTCTTTGTGAAGTTCAGCGGCGAGATGCATATGATGCACCTCAGCTTCATTGTGTACGATAACCATGTGCGGATGCTGCTTCATATGTAAAATCGTCTCGAGGTGCTCCATGGGCCGTCGATACATCAGATGTAGGTCAGCCTGCACATGCTTAGGCCACCAGACTTTATCTAGTTCTGGTGATTTAGTAGGAGCAAAGTCGCCATCCATGAGATCTATATGAACACGATCAGCAAATGATGAAACCAGCTGCATCTGCTCTTTATATACTGCCTCGTCATACGCTGTTACGGTCGGTGCAATTACTGGCATAAGCATATTGTACCTGTTTGAAGTTTGCTAGACTAGTAGGAAGGAGTAGAAGTTATGCGTAGGTACCAGCAAAATCAACGAACAGGTCGTAGGAAGCCTGTGCTTATAAGTGTAATCCTTGGCGTTCTATTAACTATTGGGGCTTCAGTATGGATTTGGGCGTCGCAGAGAAACGATTCTGACGAAGCAGAAGATACGACACAAGTCGTTGAGTTCACAGACGGCGAACAGCCTGAGAGAGTCGTCGGTAGATATCTGTTCACCGGATCGACCGTACCAGCACGAGGCATACAGCAGCAAGCCACCAGAGCAGACGGGACAATTGACTATTACCAGCCGTTTTCAGAGCTACATACACTAGAACCGGAAAAATATGACGCTTGGATGACGGAGCTCGAATGCCCGATTACCGACCGACAAATGACCTTCCGGGAGCAAGTCGATACCTTGGTATTTAATTGTCTGCCCGGGTTTGTCGACCCGTTGGTTGAATATTTCGAGTTGATAAGCCTGGCTAACAATCATTCGGGCGATCTTGGTCTGGAAGCATTTGAGGAAACCCAGCAAAGGCTGGACGATGCCGGCGCACAAATATTCGGTCACTACGTACCTGGTGAAACTGCAGATGCCTGTGAAGTAATTGGTCTACCGGTGCGCATCCAGTCTGGAGAGGAAGAAACAGGCGGTCGACTGCCGATTGCCTTTTGTGCGTGGCATTATTTCAATATGTCACCGGAGCCAGGTGAGCTCGAGGCGATGCTTGAGTATGTCGATATATTGCCAGTATTCGCCTTTACGCATGCTGGGGCTGAGTACTTTGCTGAAGCACAACCTCCAGAAGAAGAGTTGACTCGGGCTGTGCTTGACCTCGGCGCCGAATTTATTATCAATAACAACCCCCACTGGGTACAAAATACCGATGTTTATAACGATAGGTTAATCGTTTATTCCACGGGTAATTTTATGTTTGACCAACTCGATGAAGAGACGAATCGGGCCGCCAATATCGACACGAGTATAGCCATAAGGTACGACGAGAATGTTGCTGCGTGGCTCGAGCTCGGTGAAGAATGTATCGGCCAGGATGATAACTGCCTGGAGCGTGCACGTGAATTAGGGCTGGAAAAGATTGAAATCGACTATACTTTTGATGTTGTAGCAAGTTATAACGGGTACCGGGAACTTCCACGCAAAGCTAGTGAACAAACCCAAGCAGCCGTTGAAGAACGCATGAATTGGCAACAAACTCTACGCGAACTCGGACAAATTGATTAACGCGAAGCTTCTATAAGTGGAGATATGATGGCGTCCGCTATGGTGCGAACTTCTTGGTAATAGGCATTGTCACTAAAGATGCTCACGATAACCGTGCGACCATTTGGTAACTCAATCATCGCTGCATCAAGCCAACCTTCGTCATATAAGCCTGGCTTGTTATATACCATTATATCGCCAACTTCATCGAACGCTGACGGTAACCCTTGGCGAAAATCACGCTCAGCAAAGTCACGCAGATTCTCGCGTAGTACTTCAGCATACTCTTCGCTTAAATCCTTCTCGGCATACAATCGCTCAAGTATGGTGTTCGCATCATGAACAGTGGTAGAAATGTCAAGTAAGTCAGTATTAGTCAATCCAAGCTCCGCTAAGCGCTCGTTGCCAGTCGCTCTACCCTGCTCTTCCCACATTTGTTCCGGGCAAGGGCTGTCCGAATCCCGCAACATGACCTCTATACACTCCATTCGTGTTCGGCCTTGGTTGTATGACTCATTTGGGTCGTAGAGTCCACTTTGTATGTCCTGCAAGCCCATGTAGGCTACGTACAATTTATAAATACTTGCTGTGAAATACGTCTCATTTATTCGATGACTTGCCAGAACATCGCCGGTTAACGGATCTTCTACGAGCACACTGTGTGTACCACGTACAGTCCCTAGTACGGCATCAAGCTCAGATTGCACACTTGGCAGTTCTAGTATTGGCGCCTCATCTTCTGCTTCGTCGTTATCAAGTGTTTGAGTCTGTTCCTGGATAGCGTCATCAGTATCTTCAGGTCTGTCGGCTAATAGATAAAACACAAACGCCCCAAGAAGCAGCAATGCTACTAAGAGCAATGGGATCTTCATATGACGGTGACGACGTGTAAAACTTCTCGAATTAGTACGCTGCTTCATATTCATAGCGTAACGCAAAGACTTGGGTTTTGCCTAGTGAGGTAGATCGTCGAGCTGTGCTATACGACGTTTGAAGCGAGCCGCGCTAGCAAATGGCGTGCTTAAGAAAGTTTCTACAAGCACGTTGGCTTCATCTCGCTTGAGAGTGTTTGCAGCGAGGCAGAGTACATTCGCATCATCGTCATTACGAGCAGCCCGAACTGACTCGCGATCATACCCGAGCGCCGCTCGGATTCCCTTAAACCGATTAGCCGCCATGCACATACCTTGACCACTCCCACATATCAAAATAGCGCGCGGGTCCTTGTCGTCACTTGTTAATACTGCGTTGACAGCTTTTTCGGCGAAAACCGGGAAGTCATCTTGCGGATCAGGCTTGGAATCACCTTCGTCTATTACGTCGTACCCGGCACGCTCAAGGTATTTAACAAGCTCCCCACGCAGAAAATAGCCATTGTGATCTGAGCCGACAAATATTTTCATATGCTTGGCGTGTCCTGTCATTATCTATTTTTTATGCAGCTGTTTACCCGTATCAGCTACCTGCTCGACTAAGCGGTTACTATAACCCCACTCGTTGTCATACCAAACGACAATTTTGGCAAGATTTCCGCCAACCACATTGGTGAGTAGCAGGTCTACTGTTCCAGAGTGGCTATTGCCGATGTAGTCATGGCTGACAAGCGGCTCCTCGCTCACCCCAACAATACCTTGATAGTACGGCTCTTTGGCAGCCTTTCGAAATACGTCATTAATCTGTTCACGGCTCGTATCTCGCTTGAGTACCATCGTGATATCGCTGAGCGAAACCACCGATGTCGGCACCCGAACGCTAAGCCCGTCAAACTTGTTCTTCAGACTCGGCACGGTAAGGGCAGTGGCGATTGCAGCTCCTGTAGTCGTCGGTACAATATTTTGAGCTGCGGCTCGTGCCTCGCGTAAGTCTTTATGAGGACCGTCTTGCAAGTTCTGACTTGCCGTATAACTGTGAACCGTCGTAAGCATCGCTTTTTCTACGCCGAAGTTTTGCTCCATGATATCCATAACCGCTGCTGCGCTATTCGTCGTGCAGCTAGCGCTACTAATCACGTCACCTGCAGAATCCAGCGTGTCTTCGTTCGCACCGATAACAATAGTATGAACACCACCATCCTTAGCCGGCGCGGACAAAACGACTTTTTTCGCACCAGCTGTTATATGAGCGCGTGCTGCCTCTTCAGTTCGGAACCGGCCGGTTGATTCGATTACTATATCAACATTATGGTCGCGCCACGGTAAACTGGCAGGGTCTTTTTCAGAGTAGACAGGTATCTCATGCCCATCGACGACAATTTTATTTTCGTTGTGAGTTACTTCGTGCTGATATTCGCCGTAGTTCGTGTCGTATTTCAGCAAATGCGCAAGCGTGCGCGTATCAGTAAGGTCGTTGAGCGCTACGATTTCAATATCTGTTCTTTCAAAGGCGATACGAAACGATAGCCGACCAATTCGTCCAAATCCATTTATTGCCACCCGTGTCTTCATGCTAGAGAACCCTTCCTTAATTGTTTGTTAAGCGTAAGCAGTTATGAGCTCTATTGTACGCAAGAAGTCAGTCTCGATGCAAGCTAGTTTGCGCTATAACGTTTTATGCACTCTTCGATAATGGCCTGGGCGTCCTGTATATTTCCCCACCCAAGCACCTTAGTGCTACCGGGTTTCTTCAGGTCTTTGTAGTGAGCAAAATGATGCTCCACTTGCTTTTTCCACTGCTTGGGTAAGTCTTCGAGTGAAGCAATCGCATCACCACTATCCCTGTCATCAGCCGGAACGACAACGACTTTGTGGTCCATCTCACCATCGTCTTCAAAATTCAACACACCGATTACTTTTGCTTCAAGCCAGATACCTGTCGTAAGTGGCTCCTGTGTGACAATTAGTGTATCGAGCTCATCACCGTCCTCGTCCAACGTCTGTGGGATGAATCCGTAATTACATGGCTTGGCAAAGATAGCCGGCTCCACACGGTCGAGCATAAAACACGCCCGCTCACGGTCCCACTCAACTTTGAGTGAAGAGCCTTTTGGAATTTCTACTACGGTGTTTACTCTGCCGTCGGCGACATCGCCAGGAGTGAGTACTTTATTAAAATCTGCCACTGATTGCCTCCTCTGCTTGTTTGAACTTATTTCTTGATTGAGCGCACCACAGATGGTTTGTCCACGCTTCTTCCGAGGATATTGTACACTAAACAGTAATGAACATCATAGGCCACCGTGGCATTGCAGGAATAGAACTCGAAAACACACGTAGTAGCTTGCTGCGAGCGATAAATATGGGTGTGCCTTCCATCGAAATCGACGTACGGAAGACGAAAGACGGCAAGCTTGTTCTCTGTCACGATGCTAACTTGGAGCGTGTGGCCAACCGAAAAGACCGCGTCAGCGATTTGTCGCTTGAAGAATTGCAAAAGATAGATTTAATTGACGGATCAACTATTATCACCCTCGACGAAGCACTAGACATTCTGGAGGGAATCCCGACCATCGTCGAAATAAAAGACGAAGGATGCGGACGAGAACTCAGGCGAGTACTTCGTGGTTACGGGCGACAATCTATCGCTCTCGCCTCGTTCAAACTGCGTGAGCTAGCGGTCTATCAGGATCTGGGTATCCGGAATGACCTCTATGGACTAGAGCACACCAAGCCGTTTGATATTATCCATGACGCCAAAATGCTGAGACTAAACGGTATCGGGCTGAATTTTTGGTTGCTTAACCCGCTCACCTACTTTCTCTGCCGGAAAGCAAAATTCAAGCTGTATGTCTACACCGTAAATAATGTTTTTATCGGCAAGATGTTCCGCTGGCTGTACCCGCATGTATGGATATGTACCGATTATCCGCATAAGCTTATGCCAAAAAACCAGAAAGCCCCCAATAAATGACACCAGCGACTTTTTTGAGTAAACAACAGCTAGCGCCGACATTATTTCGGGTAGATTTTTTGCCGGAAAAACCGATTGATTTCATCCCTGGGCAGTTTATAGAGCTTGTCTTGCCTCGCCCGGATAGTCACGACGAACGCGGTAATCGTCGTTGGTTTAGTGTCGCGTCTGCGCCGCATGAAAAGCCCCTCAGTATTATTACCCGCTTTCACCCCAGTGACTCAAGTAGCTTCAAAAACAGTCTTTTTTCGCTCGATAGTGGCTCAGAATTGCTTATCGCTGACGCGATGGGTGATTTTGTTTTGCCGAAAGATTCGTCCTTGCCAACAATCTGGGTTGCAGCAGGTGTCGGTATATCACCGTTTATCAGTAAGGCCCGATTTATGAAGCATAACAACACTAAACGCTCGGCTCATTTGTTTTGGACAACCTCACAAGACGAACCTTTGCCCTATGGAGCTGACTTTGCAGCTGTACTTGATTCAGTATTTGTTTCCGATAAAAAAAGCTCGCTCACGCCTGAAGACATCATGAGTCAAGTAGGCGCTGATTTACTCGATAGGAGTCTGTACTATGTAGCCGGTCCAGAGAAGTTCGTAGAGGGTTTTATAGATAAGCTCGCTACGCTCGGCATACCAAGGCACCGACTGATTGGTGATTTCTTCCACGGTTACGAAGCTTAGTAATTCGGTGGGGAGCCGAATGGCCTGAAGCCATCGCCAATTACTCTATTGAGCACGCCACAATTTAAGGTTTTTTCACCGCCTACAAAAAAGGTATCAACATCACGAGTAAAATCTCTCGCAAAAGGCAGATTCCCGTGAAGCACCTGATAAGAGCACGTTGTATAAAAGCCCGCCTGCTCTACGTTGCGAATAAGCGGCAAGTCGTAGATGCTCGTTATGCTCAATCCGCTCACGTTCGGCGGTAGCGGCACATCCATCACCTGCTTAAATTTAGTCGGGTTGGCGAGCAGCTCTTCGACTAATGGTAAATCCAAGTCAAAAACACTTATCCCGGCGCGGCGCGGCACTGCGGTCAGAGCACGCACTACGTCTCGACCAACATATCCAGGCGCCTGTTCTCCTGCCCCGGGAAAACCCACCCAGTTATCAGGAAACTCGCCGACATAGACAACCCGCTCGACTACCCCCTGCTCAAGCTGTGACAAAGCCTTATGTACTACCCATACACCTTGGGAATGAGCCACGATGGTAGTCGGTGGCTCAAGCGGCTCGAGTTGTTCCAGGAGCAAATCCACCAATTCATCTAATGAACGATACGTATCCCGCTTATCATACACGGCGCCAGTCGTAATCGGACACGCGGCACTCGTGTCCTTTGTGCCCAGTCCTGTTCCAGCATAGGAGAAGTAATACGTTTGTGTACACGAATAGCCAATCTGTCGAGGATCGATCCGAAACACGGCACTCGTACCAGTTTTTGAATCAATACCAGCCAGCAATAGCAACGAACCTTCTTGCTCTTCTGCTACAAAGTCTTGCCGTATTGGCTCTATCGGATCGTTTGCAGCACCGTAGATGAGCAGACCTAACCCCATAGTTAAAACTAGGCTTAGGGCGTAACGTACATAGATAAGCGTATCCGCTCGCACTAGGAGCCATACCGTTAGTGCAGTCACTGCCAGACTGGCAACGATACCGATTAAAATGTTTGTTTCCGCGAGTAATCCTATCAGAATAAGTAACAATGCCCCTGTTGTACTCGCAGCGAAATGCCGTAGGGATAGACGGCGCCAAGCAAAATCAACAAACGGTAGTGGCGCGCAAAGTATCACTAGTAGTAAGGCAAGCAAGACGCCAAGCCAGAAAAAGCCATAGTATAACGTAGCCGCCGAAGAAAAAGACAGTCCTGCTGAGATGAGCAGAAATGGTAATAGGCAGCTGTAAAATACCAGTACCCGTTTGAGCGTGGCTGCAAACTGTTGCCAGTCTGACCCTTTCAGTAGCCAGGTAAGCAAGGCTGAACGCACCAATAAAACAATAATAAGCCAGAAGAAAAAACTAAAGTAACTCTGACTGCCGGCAATGAGCTCGCGCAGGCCAAAATGCACATCCAGCGGTGGCACAGCGACACTATGCACCAGAGTCGGCCAAGCGCTGTAGGTGCCAAGCGCGAGCATCACTGCAGTAAATAGTAGTGACCCAAGTAAATATAATGGTAGTCGAGCAAGAACTGAAGCACCTTCTAGCAAGCGACGTATCATGTCTCTAGCTTAGCGAAATTTAGCGAAAGTGACGAATACGTTAGCTGGTATGCTTGCGTTCGTGCTCTTCGAGGTATTTGCGAATCATCAGCGCAGCTGTCGCTCCCTCTCCGGTGGCGCTGGCAATCTGCATAGTCGCACCGCTGCGTACATCTCCAGCACAAAAGACCCCAGGCATCGAGGTTTCAAGCTCATGATTTGTCTTGATCATGCCAATCTTATCAAGCTCTATGGCAGAACCTTGCAGAAATCCCGTGTTCGGCTTGAGTCCGATAAACACAAACACGCCGTCCGTTTCGAACTCAACTTGCTTGCCGGACTCTTTGTCGGTACCAATCAACTTATTAACGGAGGTACCGTCACCGACGATTTCATCAGTCGTCGTGTTGAGATGGACGGTTATCTTGTCACTGTTTTTTTCAAGCTCCTGTTGCAGGATTTCACTGGCGCGCAGCTTATCGGAGCGTACGAGCATGTCAATTTTCGTTGCAAATCGAGTGAGGAACACAGCCTCTTGAGCAGCCGAATTTCCACCACCAACGACGACGAGTCGCTTGTCTTTATAAAACGCCCCGTCACATGTCGCACAGAAGTGAACACCTCTCCCGTAATACGTGTCTTCACCTGGGATGCCGAGTCGCTTGTAATCACTTCCGGTCGCGATGAGTACGGCTTTGGCATAGACTTCGCCGTCTGTTGTTGTCAGCTTCTTGTACTCGCCTTCGTCCTCGATTTTTGTGACTTCGCCTAAGCGAATATCAGCACCGAAGCGCTCAGCCTGTTGGCGCAAGCCTTCAGAGAGATCCATGCCAGACAAACCCTTTGGAAAGCCGGGATAATTATCAACCCAATCGGTAATTGCTGCGAGACCACCAATTACGCCCTTTTCATACAGCACGGTCTCGATTTCTTCTCGGGTAGTGTAAATAGCTGCGGATAATGCGGCCGGACCAGCACCGATCATCACCGCATCATGAGTTTCCCTATCCGAGGTTGTTTCTTCTTTTGCTTCTGGCATGTCTACTAACTCCTTTACTTTTTCTACCGAAGGGTTTTGTATAACGGTTTCGCCGATAACGAAAGTGGGTACAAGAAAGTGCCCACCAGTACGCTTAAGCATCTCTGCCTTGTTGTCTTCACGCCCGACATCTTTGTATTCATACACTACGCCTAGGCTATCTAGTAATTCCTGAAGCGCCCTGCAGAACGAACACCATTTTTCACCATACACTACCGGCTTCTGAACATCTACTTCGGTCATAGGTCTCTCTTACAGTTTTTTGTCTAAGCTACAGCTGGTGCAAGTTTACCGAGGTTATAGCCGACGATAACCTCACGTGAATCGTCCTGCTTGGTCACAACGGTAACCGGCACGGTAAGCTGACCTGATAGCTCCATCGCTTCTTTTTGGCGATCAGGGTGCTCGTCGAGATTTACCTCTTCGTAATTCATACCCTTTGCACCGAGCCACTTTTTAACCATGCCACAGTAGGCACAGGTGTTTGTGGTGAAAATTGTTATGTTTTTTGGCATTGTATTTTCCTTTAATTCCTTTCGTTTTTGGTTCTTGGATGTATTATATATAGCGCTTGAGCATAAATCAATGCGCTATATGTTGTGTTTTATTCAATTGAGAAGAGCTGTATATCAAACACTAGTGGGCCTAATGGGGAGCCTTGGCCAGGCTGTGATTCATAGCCTTCTGGTGCCTGTCCATAGGCCTGCTCGGCCGGAATTACAATTCGTCGAACACCGCCCTCTCGCATACCAGGTACTCCTTCTTGCCAACCTTCTATCACGCCATCAAGCGGGAATGATACCGGCTCAGCGCCATCTAGAGAGCTCTCAAATATTACTCCGTTTACGGCAAACGCACCGGTGTAATGCGCAACTACTGTGTCACCAGGCTGCACTTCCGCACCGTCACCTTCTTCTATATCGGTAACTTGTAGCTCGGCAACGTTATCAGTAATGGGCTCGAACCCCTCGAGCTGTGTCCCCTGCAACGAGTCGACATCATCAAGCTGCTGGTCGTCCTCTAGGTCGGCCAACTCCTGAAGCTGGGCATCATCTAATTCAGCAATATCCTGGGTATCGTTACCCCCGACTATCGAATAGATAATAAGCCCGGTAAAGGCAATAGTAGAGAGCAAAAACACCCCCACAATTACCAAGATAAAAATACGCTGTGAATTTTCTGCCATTTATTCCTCCTGTTTGTATTACTCACGCACAACTAGCCCTCAGTATAACGTACTACGCCAAGCTATGCAGTAGAAAAATGGTCAACTTCTTGTGGAAAACCATCACGGTGTCCAGCTATGATTCGCTGCTTTAGCCCCTCTGATACAAATGATTTTTCTTCAAGGTTGTCGATAGATTCCCACTTCGGTGTGTGGATATTTTGTCCGAGCTTATTGATGGCTGCCTCCTCGCTGGATTCCGATAATTCCGGCTCGCCACCTAGATATTCACACAAGAAAATGTATTGGGTGCCGTATGGATCGCCTGCCTCCTCTACGAACACAAGCCGACACTCACCAACCTGTATGCTGGCTTCCTCGCGTAGTTCACGACGGATGGCCTCTTCCGGCTGTTCACCCATCTCGATGCGACCGCCAGGCAAGGTAAGGTATTTTTTGCCGAACTTGTCCCGGTCAATGACCAGCAGTTCATCGCCCCTGATAATGATTCCTCTAGCTGCTCTTCTCATAGTATCCAGTATACCAGTACCACTTAAGGCTCGATAACGTCGTATTTCTTAAGTACTTTGGCGAGCTGCTTCGGATCGGTCGTTGTCTGAAGTTCGAGCAGTTTCTGGTACAGGCCACCAGACTTCGCAAGCTGCCGTGGTGAACCCACTTCATCGACAGTACCGCCCTTGAGCGTGATGATGAGATCCACATCCTGGATGGTGCTCAAACGGTGAGCGATTACCAGTGTAGTTTTACCTTGCATCAACGTATCAAGCGCCTCTTTTACTAACGCCTCGCTGCGACTATCCAGGCTGCTTGTCGCTTCATCAAGTAGCAGAATCGGCGCGTTTTTCAATATAGCGCGAGCGATGGCAATTCGTTGTTTTTGGCCACCGGAAAGCTTTAGTCCACGTTCACCTATCTCAGTATCATACCCTTTGGTGAATTCTGAAATAAACTGATGCGCATTGGCCGCTTTGGCAGCCCGAACTACCTCGGCGTCCGTCGCCTTCGGGTTAGCGTAGGCAATGTTTTCTCTGATGGTGCCACTAAACAGCGCCGGCTCCTGGAACACCGTCGCGATGCTCCGTTGTAAGCTATGCTTATCAACAGTCGCGATGTCGGTGCCGTCAATCATAATTTTTCCTTTGTCCGGCAAATAGAGGCGCATCAACAGATTGGCGATGGTCGTTTTACCCTCGCCACTTTCACCGACCAGAGCGGCCTTTTTACCTGGCGGAACATTGAAGTTTACCTTACGTAGTACCGCGTTGTTCTTCTCGTATGCGAAAGACACGTTTTCAAATACGATTTCTCCTTCATCTATGCGTAACTTCTCGTGCTTGCCGGTATCCACCGATGGCAGCTTGGTATCCATAATGTCAAAGTAATCTTTACTGTCGGCGATAGCTCGCTGGGTATTTTCAACAAGAAAGCTAATCGTAAAGATTGGTATACGGATTTGCATGGCATATAAAATAAGCGCCACGGCCTGCCCGGGCGATATCACCCCTTGGACACCTTGTGTAAATATCAGCATGAATACACCAAAGAATATAAAGTTCAATGCAGTTCGCCGCTGGAAGTCACGTTTGTGCCAGTACTTTGATTGCGGTTCTGTGACTTCTATCGACTTATTGAGATGCGAGCCGAACGAACGAAGTTCGCGTTTTTCCTGAAGATAGTTTTTGACGACTTTTATCTGCGACACCACCTCGGTAAACCGCCCGCTCGCGATATCGAGGTGCATATTCTTCGTCTCCTGATAGCGCTGCCATTTCGGACTACTACGAAATGTCATGTAGATATATATCGGGTAGAGCAGTAGTAGTAGTGCCGCTACTTGCCAACTAATAAATGCGACGGCTATCAACGAAAACACTGTTGTAAAGATGAACTGCAAGAAGTTATTGCTAAACATCTGCATAAAGTTCGTAATCTGATGAATCGAGCGGCTGAGCCGATTGATAATCTTGCCGGTTTGTTCAGAATCAAAGTACGACTGCGGCATGCTCAACAGGTGCTGATAGTAGTTGCTCGCTAGATGTTTATAGACCCGCGCAGATGCCATATCACCCAAGTAGCCGCTCCAGTTACTTAACACGTTCTGCAGGAAATCCAGCGCAAAGATTGCAAACGCCAACCATGCGACAAAATCAAGCCGTGCTTCAGTGCCGGCTTGCATCTCGTCAATCGCCGCCCCGGATAACAGGGGCATTACCAGTGTCATCAGACTGAGTAACACTGTCAGCCCACCGATGAGCGCATAGGTTTTCCACAGCGCTTTAGCGCTCGTAATCACACGAAAAATATGTTTCATCACCTATAACACTACCGCAACCTGACGCTATGTGCCAAGTGGCAGTCAGTAGTAGCGAGTAGCTTGGAATTAGAAACTAGCAACCAGTAATCGGGCGTAGCTATGTGAAAATTGCTTGACGCGTCAAGTATTTTTGATTTCTCATCTGTTAGATTGAAAACGAAGTGTTGTAAATAAATACTTGATGCGTCAAGTATTTCTAAAAACTGTGTTTTATTAGCGATTTCTCATCGTCGCCTTTTTTGGACTTACTAAGCCCTCCCCAGGCTCGAAATCACTGATGTATTTTTTGGCGTCAGTGAAGCGAGTCAAGTCGCTACCTTACCCCGAGGCGAAACCCAATCA
>SLOC01000041.1 GCA_007132685.1 Candidatus Saccharimonadota bacterium
TTGGACTGTCCGAAGTCCGCCTCAGGCGGACAAGTTCCGCAGTGAGCCTGTTTTTTACTATCGGCTTAGTAGATATGTGGTGATTCGCCTGTCGTTTTTTGGGTTCCGTCCGCCTGAGGCGGATGGAACTATCTCTACTCCCAGCGAAACACCTTAAACGCAATCGCATAGATTACGATTAACCAACCCCCAAGCATCGCCAGCTCCGGCCCAAGCTCCAACAAGGTTCGCCCCTCAGTGATAATGAGCCGTAAACCATCAATCAACGGCGTGAGTGGCAAAAAGTCAGAAGCAGTCTGCAGCCAATCCGGCATCAAAAATCGTGGGAAAAACACGCCCGAGAGGAACATCATCGGAAACGCTACCAGGTTCGCTAGTGGCGCGGCTTGCATTTCGTTCTTGGCCCAACCACCGGCCGCCAGTCCTACGCCAAACAGTACGACAGTACCGAGTATCGTAATGACTGCAAGACTTAGGTAATCTCCACGCATACTAACGTTAAACAACAGGAGTGCCACGATAAACATTAGCGCAACTGCTAATAACCCGACGAACGAATTAGACAGCACATTCCCGGCGAAATACTGCCACACCTTTATTGGCGTCGTGTTGTAGCGCCGTAGTATCCCCTTTTCCTTCATACGTGGAAAGACGGTCGTCGGACCGAACACGCCGAGCGACAATATCGTAAAACCGAGTAAGCCTGAGAAGATATAATCTAGTGTGGTCAGGCCTTCGATTTCTGTCGCCTCTACGGCAACGTCAAATGGTGCTTCTACTGGTACAAGCTCAGCATTGATGCCAGCGAAGATACTCTCCATAATCGAGCCAAGTGTTACACCAGCCTGCTCATTTCCTCGGTCATACAATACTTCTGCCGTACCTGTCGGATAGCCCACATCAGGATTTACCGCGCCAAAGCCATCTGGCAGGGTGATTACCGCATCTATTGAGCCACGGTTCATCTGCTCCTGTGCATCATCGAGACCGGCTACTTCATCATCCACGACGAATATTTCATTATCCCGGAGCCGCTCCTCGAAATCTGTTGCGAACTCAGTGCTCGATTCATTTATAAGCGCGATGTTAAACGAGATGTCGCGGTCCTGGCCGAACAGTCCACCAAATACTAATAGGAATATCAGTGGAAACACGAAGACAAAGAAAATGCCGACCTTATCGCGGAATAGTCGCTTGATATCGATTCGGGCAAAGGTCAGTACTGGTAGTAGTTCTTTTTTCATAACGTTTACTCCCGCAGCTCCTTACCAGTCAGGTCAATAAAGACATCTTCGAGATCAGCCTGTTCGACTCGTTGTTCTTTCTTGAACCCGCGCTTCAGTAAATCAGCCACTAAGCGTTTCGGTGTATCGAGGGCAATGATTTTGCCGTTATCCATAATAGCTACTCCGTCACAAAGCATCTCTGCCTCTTCCATGTAATGGGTTGTCAGGATAATAGTGACACCGCTGTCGCGAATCTTTCTGATGAGCTCCCACAAGTTACGCCGTGACTGCGGATCTAGACCAGTTGTTGGCTCATCCAGAAATAAGACTTTTGGTTCGTTCACTAACGCCGTAGCTATCGAAAACCGCTGGCGCTGTCCGCCGGAGAGCTTCTCTGGGTAGGCGCTTGCCTTCTCTGTAAGCTGCACATGCTCGAGTATTTCCATCGGGTCAACGGTTCTACCGTATGTCGAGGCGAAGAACTTAATCAGCTCTGTGAGTTTGGTCTTTTCTTCAAACGAAGCCGTCTGAGGCTATACACCAATAATCTGTTTTATCTTGCGGGGGCTTTTTGATACATCTATACCGTCAAGTTGCGCTGTGCCACCATCAATCGGTCGCATGGTCTCTATCATCTCGAGCGTCGTCGTCTTGCCGGCACCGTTCGGGCCAAGTATGCCAAAGATTTCGCCTTTCTTTACCTCAAAAGTTACATCGTCAACAACTGTCGTGTTTCCGTAAACCTTCTTTAGGTCAGTGACCGTAAGGATTGGTTTTTTCATCTTACCTATCAGTATATATCAAAATCAATAAATAAATAAAAAACTGCTCCAAATTTCGGAGCAGTTTATTATTCAGCTAACGAGTGCTGGTTATTTTCGCTTTACAGTCAAGAAACCGTTTCGCGGGTTCTCGTTGACTTCCATGTCGCCTGGAAGATCAGTAGCTGTCTCTGGTCGCTCGTCTTTACTAAAGTAATAGATTGTTTGTTGCTTTCCACCGCGCAAGGTTACTTCTTTTGAATTTAGATAGTATGTAACACCCTTTGAGTTTGTGTGCTTGTAAGCCATTGTTACTACATCTCCCTCTCTTTAGATTAAGTGATAGTGCCTCTACGATACTCCTGTCACACTAGAGTTGTCAAGGGGTCGTCGTAATTTTGACCTATGTTATGGATTTAGCTTGGCTCTAAAATATGTTGCACCGTAAGCTGCTTATGATTTACAATGTAGCTTGTAGTAAAGAACAAAATCTAAAAAGGTGGTTAAACGTTCTATGGAATTCAATCGAGGCGGCAGACCGTCGCAACCTACAACAAACAGCACGCCAGGTGGCGCTACTCCTCCGTCAAGTGCGGGACCAAGCCAGCGCAAGTCGACTGACTCTAAAAAAGGTGGCGCGAAGAGCAAGATTTTCAACCTAAAGTTTGCTTCTGTGGCATTACTATTCTCAGCTACTCTATTAGTCGTAGCGTTGCTCGTATTTCTTGCAGTCAGCAAGCCTAGAAGCGAAGCTACATTCGTAGAAAATGACAAATACCAAGCCGTTTTCCTAAATGGTGGGCAAGTATACTTCGGGCAAGTAACCCATCTAAACAATAGTTATCTACGACTGGTAGATATCTATTACCTACGAGTGAATCAACAAGTACAACCGGCTGAAGGTGAAGACGTGCCTATACCACAAGAGGGTGATATATCTCTCGTGAAGCTCGGTTGTGAGCTACACGGACCTGAAGACGAGATGCTCGTTAATATGGATCAGATAATCTTCTGGGAGAACCTACGGCCAGATGGACAGGTGTCTGAGGCAATCGCTACCTTCAAGGATGAAAACCCAGACGGGCAAGATTGTGAAGTTCCTGAACAGGCCGGCGTACCAGAACAGCAAGTACCGGCAGTTGATGATGGTACTGGCAATGAGTTCGGTGCACCTGAAGAAGACGAAGAATAGTTCATACATAGCCCTAGCGGCATAAAACATCGGGTGTTCGAGCCCGATGTTTTATTTTGAACAAGTTATCAGTTTTCTAGTCTCTTCTTAAACCAAAGTTCAAGTAGAAATCGTGCGGCGAATAAGACCAAGCTGATACCGCCTGCTAATAGGCTCCAGCCAGCAAGGTCTGGCGACCAACGAGGTGAGGCAAAGTCAAACTGATACAGCTCTTTAGGCACTGGGCGGACTTGCACACCTTGCTCCCGAATATAAGATTCGACACACTGTACTCTACCGTTTGCGAGTTGCCCGCTCGGATATCGCTCCTCGCAAATCCGCTCGGCTTCAGCATAGACTGATTCGTTCTGTTCTCTTGCCCGATCACGTTCGGCCTGACGTAATCGCTCGTACTCATGAGTAAGTTGAATCGGCGGCCGAATAGCGTCATCGCTAGGCACAAGGTCAGTGTTCATGTGTGAATGTACGTGTTGGCGCAAATCTCGGAGCGCCTCTTCTATGCCTTCGCCTGCTTCATCTGCCTGAAATACCGCTTCTTTCAGCTCCAACATTTGCAGGTTGTTTTGCCTGAGTGCAAACGCCGCAACACTAAAGAATACTACTGCCGCCAGTAAAAAATACCACCCGGAAAGCGGTTGGAATTTTCTATGGATATAATGCAGCTCACGTTTTCGCAAAAGTCTTCTCCTTTTTAGCGGCTACTACAGTACATTATAAACCGCGGAACTTCTCTGTCATAGTCAGCAAGTTAGCCAGTCCAGCCAAGAAGAACCCGACAATTAAGGCGATTTCGAAGCTAAATAATACCCCTACAGCTATCAGTAGTACCCATGAAAGCGACTTTATAAGTGCTCCCCAGGCCTCCATGACTGAGATATAAATTATCCGATTACCCGGTAGATCATCGGCAGCATCATACATACCTTTTTGATACGCTATGCGCATCGCAATGGCCGACGATTCCCCTGCAGTATTTACGACAAAGGCAAACGGTAAAGAGTTAACAAACGGCTTGCTAAATTGTATGAACATATCGGAGATGAGGGAGATATGTAGTAGCTCTCGGCCACGACGCTTATCAACCAGCTTGCCAATCGCAAAGGCGGTGAAAATTGACACTAGGAAGCCGACCGAACTCAATGTACCAAGCTCAAGATATACATTGGTGCCGAGAGCAAACAACGCTAAATAGAGCGGCCAGATTGTCACTGACAACTGATGCGTTATCGTTATACCGGCATAGGAAAGTATGTCTCTTTTGACTGCCGAGAGGCGTAGATTTCGAAATCTAATTTTTTGCCTAGTTTTAACAGCTTCACCTGATGTTATCAGCGGAATGATTCCAACCAATAGCATCGCTGTCATAGCCACGAAAATGTATTGTGGCCCAAAAATAGTTGCGATAATACCGCCTACCAGTGGACCGACTGCGCCACCAACTCGCTGAACGATATTTGCAAACCCAGTCTCTTTGCCCCCATGATTACTATGCTTAACCTTTGAAAAGTCTACGTGATACGCGGTGAAGAATAGCGTATTCGACGCAGCATACAGGGTTGCCAGTAGCCATAATGGCCAGCTGTACTCTGGTAATGTCATAAATGCCAGAGAGGAAAGCAAAAGAAGACCGAAGCTATAGAGTATCGTGTGCTTCGGGCCAAATCGGGCCACGATAAAAGCTGTTGGCACATGTAATACCGCTCTTGCAATAAAGTACGTCACATAAAACAAAAAGATAGCAAGCAGCGAGTGACCTAAGTCATAGAGAAATATCGGTATAAATATACCTACTAGACTCACTGCCATCACGCGGAAGAAGGTGCTTATATAAATCTGACTTAGCTCATCGAATGATGCATCGCGCCAAAAATGTCGATGCCGAAGTAATCGATATAAGATTCTTTTTATCATTTTTATTTCTTTTCTGTACTGTCAGTGTACCATAGAAGCATGCATATTTTCTTTAGTGGCATCGGTGGTACTGCGATTGGTCCGCTCGCACAAATTGCAACGCAAGCCGGCTTTACGGTCTCTGGTTCCGACAAGCAGGCCTCTGACTATACGGACTATCTGGCACAACAAGGGGTAGACTTTCATATAGGTCAATCAAAAGACCAGATTGCAAAACTGCACCAGGAAAAACCGATTGATTGGTACGTATACTCATCAGCAGTTGCCATGGAGCAAAGTCAGCCTGAAGAGTTACTTTTTTGCCAGGAACATGATATCAAGACGTCTAAACGTGACGAGCTCATTAATCATATCTTGAAGCAAACTGGCCAGAAGATGATTGCTATTGCCGGAACACACGGCAAAACCACTACTACTGCAATGGTTATATGGTTGTATAAGCAATTAGATATCCCGATTAGCTACTCTATCGGGGCAAAAATCCCTTTTGGTGACATGGGACAGTTTAATCAAGCTGCTGAGTATTTTGTCTACGAAGCTGATGAATACGATCGAAACTTCCTGTCATTTCATCCAGCGCTCAGTATCATCGCCGGTATTGACTGGGACCATCCGGATATCTACCCTACTCGAGAGTCATACAATCAGGCTTTTCAGCAGTTTATTAACCAATCCGACAGCACTTATGTATGGCAGGATGATGCCAAAAAACTAGACCTGAAGCCACGTGAGAACATAACGATTCTTGAAAAGACTGACCTTGCGAATAGATTCAATCTAGTTGGAGGCGTAAACCGTGAAAACGCCGCCATAGTAGTTGAGGCCATTACTGATGCGCTCGACAGCGCAGACAAAGACACACTAATTACACAAATGAACCAATTCCCTGGTTTAAGTCGGCGCTTCGAGGAGCTTGCCCCGAATCTATTTACAGACTACGCCCATACTCCGGCCAAAATTCGTGGGGCAATCGACATTGCTAAAGAGCACGCCGACAACGAGGTGGTAGTGGTATATGAAGGACTTCACAACACCCGACAACACTTCATAAAAGACGAGTTAGTAGATGTATTTAGCGGAGCCAAAAAGGTCTATATCGTACCTAGCTACCGCGCACGCGAGGACGAATCACTCGAAGACTTAACACCTGAAAAGCTATCTGAAATTATCTCTGGAATGGATAGCGCCCCGTCAGAGCTTAATCAAGACTTACTAGACGCAATCGAGCAACATCGCCAAGCCGGTGACCTCGTGCTGTGCCTATCAGCTGGTGGTGGCGGTAGTCTCGATGAATGGCTTAGGCAAAACGTTACAAACTAGCGGTTGTCACCGCTACCTTTGAGTGTGTTGCGGCTCTTTCTATCGGCCAGTTTTTCAACATTAGTGCGAGCCACATCTTCAAGTGTTATATCTAGATAATCGGCAATGGTTGCAATGTACCAAAGCACATCGCCTAGCTCTTTAGTGATATCTTTTTTATCAAGCTGTGTCGGATCACCATCGCCATCACGAATCAGCTTCTTTACTTTTTCAGCAATCTCACCTGACTCACCGACCAGACCCAACACGCGATGATAAAACTCGAGTGGTCTGTCGTCATTCGCAGTGGTGAGAGCATGCTCTTGATACTCTTTGAATGTCATAATTTATTCTATTGCTCCCGTTTCCTCATCAATTATAGCTGCCCCATCGCGCAATACAACCACAGTGTCGTCTATAACCTGTAGTACTGTTGAAGGTTTTTGTAATGAGCCAATAGCATCACCAACATAAAAGTCCACCTTATCACCAAAGTACTGTTCAGCCTCGACTGCTGAATGTGCAGGTGGTTGATCAGGCAAATTTGCACTGGAAGTAAGGAGCGGGCCTGTTTGCTCGAGTAGTTTTTGCAGTTCATCGTTATCAGGCAGTCGTACTGCGATAGACTGTTTACCTAGGTGCAAATAATTAAGCTCAGTTGTAGCACATGGGATGACAACACTGATCGGATTTGGCCAATAGTGGCTCACCGCATCTAGATACCGTCGTTTCAACCCAAGCTCAACCAGCTGGTCAACTGAAGCACCGATGAGCGTCCCTGGTTTTTTCTCACGTGATTTTAGTTGATAAAGCCGAGTGACGGATGCATGATCTCCTGCAACGCATACCAAGCCGAACAATGTGTCAGTGGGCAGCACGCCGACGGCACCTTGCCTGAGCAGTTCAGCGGCTTGACGGAAGCCAATTGTTTTCATACGCTTTTTGATTGTACCACCGATTAGACCGGTGGTTTATACCTGTTATACTTAAATCATAAGGAGAAAATAATGATAGAAGCCACCGAAACGTTTATTGTAAATCACACGGTCGCGATACTGCTGATTGTTCTGGCAGCATATATTGCTCAAAAGTTTATCATGACAATTGTCGCGAAAATCATACGTCGCTCGATTCAGTTTCAGCACAGAGGGCATCATGACGTCCACGAAGAAAAACGCGAAAAAACCCTGATAGATATCATTGGGACTGCGCTAAAGCTTGGCATCTGGCTCATGGCAGGGCTGATGATTCTGCAAGAAGTCGGCGTAAATATCGCGCCACTGCTGGCTGGTGCTGGTGTCGCAGGTATAGCGCTCGGGTTCGGTGCTCAATCGCTCGTCCAAGACGCGTTCCGCGGACTGTTTATTATCTTTGAGAACCAATACCGTGTTGGTGATGTCGTCCAAATAAACGGCGATCTAGCCGGCGTGGTAGAGAAAATTACTCTACGAGCAACCGTCTTACGCGATCTTGACGGATACGTGCATCATGTCTCGAACGGAAACATTCAAACCGCAACTAATATGACGATGGAGTTTGCCAATGTAAACATCGATATCGGCGTCAGTTATGATAGCAACCTCGAGAAAGTCGAGAAAGTTATCAATCAAGTCGGTGAAACTATGGCCGAAGAAGAAGAGTGGAAACACGCAATCATTACCCCGCCTGCCTTTTTGCGTCTTGATGAATTTGATGATTCCTCATTGCAGATAAAAATTCTCGGTAAAACTACTGCGGATATGCGCTGGAACGTCGCGGGCGAATACCGCCGTAGGCTTAAAGAAGCATTTGATAAACATGATATTGAGATACCGTTTCCACAAATGGTTATCCATGATAAGCGCGGCAAAAAAGATTCCAAGAAATAGCTTGTTAGAGATTATTCTGTTTCAGGTGCTTCGGGTTCAGTAGCGTCTACGCTGCCTTGGGTGTCATCAGCATCGTCATCGGCTGCTTCATCTTCAAGCATGTCATCATCAACATCATCAAATTCGTCATCAAAATCATTTTGAACCGGAGGTTCGGTTTCTTCTTCGTCAGCTGGCATCGTTGATTCTGGCGTTGTAGCTGGCGCTTCAGCAGGCTCCTCTTGGTTAACGTACATCATGACTACTAGAGCCATCAGTGTAAGAGCAACTAAAACCACCCCGATGATAAAGCCAATCGGCTTATTCGATGGAGTTTTCGGGGGCTTAGGCGGCTTCTCTTTTTTCTCTTTTTTCGCTTTTTTGTCTGGAGCCTCTGTTGTGACAGGTGTTTGGGTTGCTTCCTGATCAGAATCAAA
>SLOC01000066.1 GCA_007132685.1 Candidatus Saccharimonadota bacterium
AACATTACTGCTGCGGTAAACATGGTGGATGATGGCGGATCGACTGGGGTATTGCGTGATGAATTGGGTGTGTTGCCACCTGGTGATATTCGCCAGTGCCTGGTTGCTCTGAGCGATGCGCCGGAGGTTGTCCGACGACTTTTTAACTATCGTTTTGACGAGGGCTCATTAGCAGGCCACTCGTTTGGCAACTTGCTTTTAAGTGCCACTGAGCGCATGAATGACGATTTTATTAGTGCGGTTGATATGGCGGCTAATGTGTTGCAGATCAGCGGCAAGGTCGTGCCGTTAACAGTCGATGATTGCCAGCTGCGTATGGAAGTAGACAGTAAAGTGACTTGCGGAGAATCCGCAGTCGGTGAAATGACAATTACAAAAGATGCTCAACCTAGGCTATGGATTGAGCCACCGGCTCAAATAACCAAGCAAGCCAAGGATGCCTTGATAACTGCAGATGCGATAATCATAGCCCCGGGAAACTTGTACCAATCACTGATACCAACGCTCTTAGTCGGCGGCGTAAAAGAAGTTCTAAATAATAGCAAGGCGCAGATTCTATATGTAGCAAATTTGGTAAATAAGCCAAATCATACCAAAGATTTCTCAGTACTTGATTATGCGAGTGAGTTAGAGCGATTTATGGGCGGGCGAACAATCGATACTATTTTGTATAACACTACTAAGCCAACTGAGGAGCTAATGGCAAAATATGCGCTAGACGAGGAATATCCAGTTTTGGTTGATGAGGTGAAGCTAAAGAGCTGTGCCTATAAAGCAATTGGTGGGAGCTTTTTAAAAACCGACAACATCACTACTCAGGCAAGCGATACTCGGATAAAGCGGTCTTACATTCGTCACGATGGTGACGCGATCGCGTCAAGTATCGCAAGATTAATATGAATCACAGTACAACTAATAATTGACTAATTATAAAGTTTATGCTAATATATAAATTATGAAAATTGAAAAAAACCCACTGCATAATCCAGAAGTAGCAGAAAAACTTGCTCCTGGTATCGAAGAGACAACGCATACGTACGAAACACTTAATAGAATTCCCGAAGCGACGAAACGATACGCTAAGCGGGGCGGTGTAGCATTATTGGGTGCTGGCATGGTTGCTGGGTTGCTTTCTAGTGGTGAGGGTCCGATTGAGCCTATCGACTTTGAAAATACAGAGATGCAAACGAGCGAAGACGGGGTAAACATTCTTGAGGCTCCGGACGGTACACAGTATCAAGGTGTTTGGCTAGATGGTGCTACTGGAAGCTCGTGGGCTGATCTAGGCCTCAGCCGAAAAGAACGACAACGAGTACTTGAGCAGAATGGCTTAGACGCTATACCAAATGAGCCAACGACAATCTTTGTAGAGACCGATCTTTTAAACAAAGACGAGTAGCGCATGTCTTAAATGGACTTACACTACATCTAGTGTTTGCTTGTGGATTTCTTATAGTCTTGTGGATAAGTAGGGAAGTTTAAGAAGAAAAAGTAAAAAAAAGCTTGCATGTGGGTGTGAGTGGGTAGTATGCTGGGGCTAGTGGGTAATCGTGGGTAAGCCAAAACAGCCTACCTCGACAAAAAATAAAAACCACTGCAATTTAAACAACCTATCAATATTATGGCCACGATAGACTATTTCGAACGCAAGCTTGACGACAAGCGACGGTTAACCATACCAGTCGAACTTCGAGACGAATTTGCAGGAGGCGTAGTCGTGACCCGTGGCTTTAGGAAGTATCTGCATCTCTACCCAAAAGCAGTATGGGATGAGCAGGTTGAAGCAAAGCTTCAGGGAGATATCCTTGACGAACGTATCGCTGACCTAAACGTGCAGTTTCGAACAGGTAAATCCGAAGGCTCCCTCGACGGGAAGCAGGGCAGGATAGCCATCGAACAGCACTTGCTCGATTATGCAGGTATCGATAAATCGCTTGTTGCGATTCGGGTCGGCCGTTATTGGCGCCTGGTAGCAGCGTAGGTTTGTCATTTCCAAACAGAGTTGTTGAACGTTCTTTAACAAATACAAAATAGCAGGATAGTAAACGACTCGAAGTCAGCTATCTGGCAGTCAACATGTGGACGAAGGTAACCACACAAAAAACCTTTGATCTTTACACTTAAAACACCTCCCAAAACTCCACCTCACACATAAGTCTCTCAAAACTTTAGATAGGAATTTGGACAGGAAGTAGGGTATTAGAAGATTTTTCAAATCTTACAAAAGTAACTACCCGCACATACGGCCTCCCATTGACCTTTCTACACAAAAACAAAAACTGATAAAAAACAAAAAGTTGACTGCTGGTTAGGTGACTTTGTAACAAAAACAAAAACAATGCACCAAAACAAACACAAAAATACAAATCGGCACCAGCCAGTACTTTTACAAGAAGTCCTGACGTACCTAACGCCACAACAGGGTGATACATACCTTGATGTGACCGCTGGCTACGCTGGACACGCTAGTGAAATACTTGCTCGAACGCAAGCTCCCCAGTCAGCCGTATTGGTTGATAGGGACACAGAAGCGATTGAGTATTTACAAACAAAATGCGACCCAGCAGTAACACTGCTGAACGCTGACTTTCTCACGGCAGCAAAGCAGCTAGAGAAAGAAGGCAAGCGTTTTGACTGTATCTTAGCCGATTTAGGTGTATCGTCACCGCACTTTGACAAGACGAGTCGTGGTTTTAGCGTTCAAACGGATGAACCGCTTGATATGCGCATGGATCAACGCCAATCACTCACTGCAGCAGATATTCTTAATTCGTACGGCGAAGTAGAGTTAATCGAATTGCTAAAGGAGTATGGTGAAGAACCCAAGGCAAGACAAATTGCCACACGCATTATCGAGCACCGACCCTTAGCTACCACCAAGCAATTAGCAGATATTGCGGTTTCGGTGTGGGGAAGGGGCAAGAAGCATCCGGCGACACGCACATTCCAGGCATTACGTATAGCTGTCAACGACGAGCTTGGGCTACTAAAAGCAGCATTGCCTATCTGGGTCAGATTACTGAGTCCAGGCGGCAGAATCGCAATAATTAGCTTTCATAGCCTCGAGGATCGAATCGTTAAACAGGCATTTGCTGAGCGAAGCGGCAAGCGCTATGATGCACAGCTGAAGCTACTGACCAAAAAACCAGTCACTGCTCGTCCAGAAGAATTAGTTTTTAATCCGCGAGCCAGGAGCGCCAAGCTCCGAGCCGCAGCGAAAATAAACACCAAAAACACAGAAGGCCAATAAAGGGGGTCTTCCAGAAAGGGGGCGAGGATGCCAATTCAGGTAAAAAACCTCTCCCGAGCTTACAAAGTACGCGTTCGCGTAATGTAGTAAGCACACAAAAAACAGGTGACTCGGCGCTTTTCAAGTTTCCTTTTTTGGCGCCGAGCGCCTCTCCTAAAACAAACACAAAAAGTAATAAAAATATCATGACATATTCAAGTTCACTCGCAGTTGGTCGCTCACGTGCGATGGGTCGCAACAAGAACGTGACACCTTATCGTAGCGAAACGAAACGCATCGGTCCAATCAGTAACACGATACTTCTCGTGGTGCTAGCTTGTTTGCTGGGATTGCTTTATTTATCGCAAGTTACCAAAACCAATGCTTATGGGTTTGAGATCAACGACTTGCAGTCTCGCCAAACGTCGCTAGAGGCGGAATATACGGAATTAGAACTCAATGCCGCACGTTTGCAATCTGTTGACCGTATCAAGGACAGCGGTGTCGCGCAAGGGTTGGTGCCAGCTGAGCCTGAAGGCGTGATTGACTAGCGCTGATTTACTTAACCTTTAGAAGTAAAGGAAGTACAATGTAGGCAGGCTTTTATGCAACAAACACGCAAAACACCAAACACATTGGCGCGTACCCGTATCTGGTATGTGCTTATTTTGCTTTTATCGGCTGTGGTGCTTGTTCGAGTGTTTCATTTGCAGGTTATCCAACACGATTATTACAAAACAGCTGCTGAAGCCGGTCAGATGCGTGAATATGAGATTCCGGCATCTCGGGGTGTTATTGAGGCTCATAATGGTGACTCGGTAGTTCCGCTGGTGTTAAATGAATCCCGCTACATCGTGTTCGTCGACCCGTTACACATTGAGGACATCGATGACGCGGCTGAACAGCTTGTGAGTGTGCTCGGCGCACAGGACAAAGCAGAAGTCGAGCAAAAGATGGCTGCTGATAACCGCTATCAGGTTATTCAACGGAATGTAACTAAAACGGTCGTAGAGAACATAGAAGAGCTCGAGCTGCCAGGAGTGGGTATCCGCGAAGAACCCCAGCGGACATATCCGCACGGGAGCCTAGCTGCACATATACTCGGTTTCGTAAATAATGATGGCGAAGGGGTGTACGGTATTGAACAAGCTCTTGACGATGAGCTAGTAGGCACACCAGGGCAACTACGGGCGGTGACTGATACGCGCGGCATACCACTGGCGGCTAATCCAGAAAACACGCTTATCGAACCGCAGGAAGGGAGACGTACGCGGCTGACGATAGATGTAAGTCTACAACGACAGTTAGAAGATGCGCTAGAACATGGTCTGGAGCGTGCACGATCTGAGTCTGGCGGCGCATTGGTGATAGATGCTAACAGTGGCGCTATCAAGGCGATGGCGAACTATCCGACCTTTGACCCGTCGCGATTTTATGAGGTTTCTAATGATGAAAGCGATGTATTTGCGAACCGGCTCGTTACTTCACCGATGGAAATTGGTTCTATCATGAAGCCGCTAACACTTGCAGCAGCGTTGAACGAAGGAGCCGTACGACGAGATACGACATACTACGACCCAGATAGATTTACAGTTGATGGCGCAACAATCCGCAATGTCGAAGAGTCGAGCGGGGTAGGCGAGCGCAACATGGAAGATATTCTTCGTTTATCATTAAATACCGGTGCAACCTGGCTGCTTAAGCAAATGGGTGGCGGTGATGAAATAAATGAAACTGCTCGAACTACATGGCACCACTACATGACTGAGCGTTTCTTTTTTGATAAGCCAACAGGCATAGAACAGGGCTACGAAGTTGCTGGTGATATACCCGATCCATTTGATGGGTATGGTCTTAACATCCAGTATGCCAATACAGCATTCGGGCAGGGCATGACCACCACGCCGCTCCACGCTGCAGCAGCACTTTCAGCAGTGATCAATCAAGGCACATACTATCAACCACGATTGGTCGATGCTCAATCAGATAACGAGGGAGCTATGCAGCCAAAAGATCCTGTGGCAGTAAGGAAAGATGTTGTTTCGCCCTCAGTAAGTGCGGATATTCGTCGTCTGATGGAAGGGGCGTTTGCCCAGAACTATCGTTCCTATGGCCTGAACAATCTGCGAACCGGATTTACTATCGGTGGCAAAACAGGTACGGCAGAAGTCCCGCATCCTGAAGGCGGATATTATGAAGACAGATTTAATGGTACGTTTTTCGGCTATGTGTCCGGTGATGACAGTACTTATGTCATCATGGTACGGGTCGACGAGCCGAGAATCGGCGGGTACGCCGGATCAACGGCAGCTGGCCCGATATTTGTCGATATCGCTACGACGCTCATTGACTCATTCGGCATGCAACCGAGAGTGAACTAAGGTATAATTTATAGAGATAAGTATGATCGAGACCATTGAAATCATCGCCGAAACAAACATTGTACTCCAAGTACTGCTACTGGGGATTCTCGGCTTTATCGTGAGCATGGTGCTCACTCCGATATATACATCGATTGCCTACAAGTGGCAGTGGTGGAAGCAGCAGCGGACTGATGCATGGTCTGGCGGCGAAGCCAGCGTGTACAAAAAGCTTCACGCGGAGAAGCACAAACGTAACATACCGACTATGGCCGGAATTATTTTCGTTACAAGCGTGTTTCTTGTAACAATGCTGCTGAATCTTGATCGTGGACAAACGTGGTTGCCGCTGGCAGCGATGGTTGGCTCTGGAGCGATTGGCTTTATTGATGACTGGATAAATATTCGCGGCAAAAAATCACTAGTCGCTGGTATGCAATCGAAGATCAAGTTTATCCTGCATAGTGCAGTGGCGCTGGTTGGCGGCTGGTGGTTCTTTGATCGACTAGATGTGGTGAGTATTAGCTTACCGTTTGTAGGTGAGTGGGTGATTGGTGCTGGTATCATTTTGCTGTTTTGGTTGGTGGTTATCGCGACCGCAAATGCTGTGAATATCACAGATGGCCTTGATGGTCTCGCTGGTGGTTTACTGGTAGCGTCTTTTTCTGCGTATACGGTGATCTGCTTAATCCAGGGGCAATACGTACTGGCGGGCTTCTGTTTGAGCGTTGTCGGAGCACTACTTAGTTATACTTGGTTTAATGTGTATCCAGCACGGTTTTTCATGGGGGATGTCGGCTCCTTCTCTCTGGGGACAGCGCTCGGAGTCATTGCTATGCAAACTGATACGGTATGGGTGCTACCTATAATCGGTATTGTTTTTGTAGCGGAAACTGGATCGGTAATAATCAACCGTCTATCGAAGAAGTTGCGCGGCGGCAAAAAAGTATTCCTATCATCGCCAATCCACCATCACTTCGAAGCTATAGGCTGGCCGGAAACAAAAGTCACTATGCGGTTTTGGATACTCGGTCAAGTCGCTGCAGTGCTCGGTATTATGGCCTATTTATTAAGCGGTTTTGTAATGTAAGATAAAAGCAGAAATAACAAAAAACAAAAACATGAAACAAAAGAACCGACACCAAAGAAGACGCATCTCGCCACTGATAGCCGGCGACGGGCAGCACCGCCGACATCGCCCGGATTATTCATTGAGCGTTATTTGTCTATTGCTTCTGGTAATTGGTATGATCGTGGTCTATGCGATTAGCCCCGGTCTGGCTGCACAGTCAGGATTGAGTGAATCGCATTTTGTGCAGCGACAAATGATTGCCATCTTGTTAGCAGTTGTGACATTTATCGTAGTCTCCAAGCTTCCGCTTGAGATCTGGTGGCGTAGTATCAAGATACTATTGGCGGTTACGTTGCTAGCATTACTTGCGACACAAGTAACAGGTAGCGGTGAAGCAAATGCGGCTCGCTGGGTGCAAATAGGTGGTCTATCCTTTCAATCAGTTGAGCTCTTGAAATTTACGTTGGTTATATGGCTTGCCGGTTTCTTGAGTAAACGTCATAGGGAAGGGACGGTGAATGACTTTCATAAGACACTAAAACCGCTTGGTCTGGTGCTGCTTGTGTCGGGCTTTATTGTGGCGGTGCTGCAGAGCGACTTGGGTTCGATGGGCGTGGTAGCCGGGATAATCATTGTCATGTTGTTTGTAGCGGGTGTCTCGTGGCGCTTACTGGCTGCAGGAGCTGTAATGGTACTGCTCGCCGGCTCGCTGCTAATTGTGGCGAGCCCTTATCGGCAGGAACGTGTCATGACGTTTTTGAACCCTCAAGCAGATTGTCTAGCAGAAGGATATCAAGCGTGCCAGGCATTGATTGCGATAGGGTCGGGCGGATTGTTTGGGAAGGGTATCGACCGAAGCGCACAAGCATATGGATATTTGCCGGAAGCAGCCAATGACTCAATATTTGCAGTACTTGCTGAAATGTTTGGCTTTGTCGGTGTTGTTGTCGTCATAGGGCTTCTGGTAGCGCTATTTACCAGGTTGTATAGGATTATTGAGCGAACTCCGTCAATGTATAGTCAATTAATCGTCGTGGGGGCGCTCACTTGGCTGAGCACGCAGGCATTTATAAATATTATGGCGATGGTTGGGTTGTTTCCGCTAAAAGGCATCACCTTGCCATTTATAAGTTATGGCGGTACCAGTATAATCTTTGTTACAGCTGCGGTTGCGCTAGCGTTTAATATTTCACGCTACAGTACGTTTTCGGTGATTGAACAAAGTGTAACGAAGCGGAACCAAAAGCAGCAAAAGAAGAAAGGAAATTTACGTGACAATTCTGTTGAGCGGCGGGGGAACCGGCGGCCACATTACGCCTATCCTGTCCGTCGCCCATAAGCTAAAGCAAAGAGACAAGGCAATTCGAGTTGTCTACGTTGGAGAGCGGGGCAGTAAGCTGCGGTCCATGCTTGAGAATAACGATGATATTGATGAGACAGTGACCATTTTTGCTGGTAAGTTTCGCCGCTATCACAACGAAAGCTGGTGGCAGCGTATGTTTGACCTTAAAACTCATTGGCTGAACTTTAGGGATTTGCTGTTTATATTGCTTGGCTTTATGCAATCAGTAAGGCTAATCAGTCGATATAAACCGAATGCGGTGTTTTTGAAGGGCGGGTTCGTCGGCGTTCCAGTCGGGCTTGCTGCAGGCATATATAAAAAACCAATCATGACTCATGATTCTGATGCAGTAGCAGGTTTGGCAAACCGCGTAGTTAGTCGGTTTGTAAGTATTCATGCCACTGCATTAGCGGCTGATTGCTACTCCTACCCATCAGCTAAAGTACTTCAAGTGGGAGTTATTGTTAGCCACAACTATCGTCGCGTTAAGGAGTCGGACAAAAAAGCTGCAAAAGCCCAGCTTAAGCTACCAGA
>SLOC01000064.1 GCA_007132685.1 Candidatus Saccharimonadota bacterium
CTCAAACTAATATGGATTCCTTCTGTGGACGCAAAAATAGTACGCACCGGTTGGATTTTTCCTCACTATTCTGATATTTCGCTCAAGGCGTCAATTTAGTCTACGTATGCGTCGGCTTGGACTAAGCCGTTGCTTAGCAAGCCGCTTCGTATCCTACTGTCAACACCTTGAGACGTACAGCCTAGAGTATACCAATACCACTCTTCATTCTGCAATAGCAAATATTCAACTCGATGCATAGCAGCGCTGGGGATTAATTCATGAGTGAACGCAACAGATATCACAAACCGTGTGTGATAATTCGCAAAATCATGTGTTTATGCTATCGCAACAGATACTTAACTAGTAGAATGAACCTATGAGCTATGGAGAAGAGTCACGAGAGAATTTTGTAGAGCTATCTTTGAGCGAGCTTAGAGATACGATTACCGAGGAGGAGATTTCGCTTATCGACGCCCATCAGCGCGAATTGATTAAAGATAGCTTCCCTCAATTGCATGAGAATTCATTTATCCCTGAAGTTCAATCAGACGAGGCGCGCGGTAGATTCCTTTTATTGTGCATAAACCGAGAGATGTATGATGATGAGATTGAGGAATTTATTGACGCTGACACGGTCTACCAAGCACTGCTAAAAGAAAAGCAGAGACAGGAATCGAACGCCTTTGGGCGAGCCGTTCGAGCTCGTAGAAGTATTGCTGCATTATTGTTTGAAACTGCAAAAACTCATCCAGGTGATGACGATTTAGGCACAGCAGCATAACAACGATTACGTTATACTGGCGTTAATGGCATTTGAGGATTATAAAACCAAAGATACGGTTACTATTGTCTACACTGGCGACAGCAAAGGCAAAACCAGCGCAAGCCTCGGACTCATGGTGCGAGCGCTCGGCAACCGTTGGAAGGTGGCCTACATTCAATTCATAAAATACTGGGGTGTAAGTGAACACGTATTTATTCGTGACATCCAATCTTTATACGAAGACGATTTGTTATTTTACAAAGGCGGCAAGGGCTTCTATGATGCCGGCGAGCTCAGTGAGAAGGGTATTACCGAGGCGCAACATAAACAGGCCGCCAAAGAAACGTATGATACCGCGCTCGAGTGCGTTACTTCTGGTAAGTACAACCTCGTCATCTGTGATGAGATAAACAATGCCGTACACGATGGCTTGCTCAGCAAGAAGCAACTCAAGCAACTCATTACCGAAAAATCAGACAAAACGAGCCTGTGCCTCACGGGGCGCAACTTCCCCAAAGAGCTACTTGACCACGTCGATATTGCTACCGAGATGACAAAAATTAAACACCACTTCGACGATAAATACCTCGCCAACAAGGGAATTGATTACTAAGTTTTAACACCTGATAGTTGATATCTGATAAGAAGTAGCTAAGGCCATATTTTAATCGCAGCTTCGGAAAAATCGTGCTTAAAAGTGGCGAATCTGTAAAAAATCTCTGCATTTGAATGCAGGGAAAGGTGGCACGGAATTCAGGCTAGCACTCTTGACCATGCAAAGAGCACTAGTAAAATGGGTCATCTTAGAACCTGAGCTTCGTGTCTGGATGCACTGCTAGGAAGCAGCGAGGAGTGAGTAAGACGTATAAGTGATACGGCGCACGAACCTCGTAGCGTTTGCTGACACCGCAGGGCGCCAGAAACCTTGACGTAGGTAGTGGCTTCGCCGCTAGCAGGGCAAGGTGGCACGGAATTCAGGCTAGCACTCTTGACCATGCCAAGAGCACTAGAAGCACGAGTACTCCCTGGTACACCTATCATGGCACGCTGACACTCCTTTTTCCTGCGGTTCAGCTTCAGTGTAGCTACGGCTACACTTTGCTCAGAGTCTCGGAAAAATCAGCACATCGCACCGCGCTAGCTGCACCAGTCAGCACTGTGTTCTAGCACTCTTGACATGAGAGTGCTAATTTCTCTATAATGAAGGTAGGTGGAGTTTGGGAGCCACCGAAATAACGTAAAATTACATTCATTAATTTTTACGAAGGGGGTTTATCATGACAAAACTAACTCGATTTGATCCGTTTGAAGAGATGCGGGCACTGCAGAAACAATTTTTTGGCGATGATTGGGGTAGGCCACTGGCTGACGTAGCAAACATAATGCCAGCAACCGATGTCTACACCCGTGACGACAAAGAAATGATTGTCGAGGCACACCTACCTAACTTCGAGGAAAGTGACGTAGACATCAACATCGATAACGGCGCGCTTGTCATCAGCGCAGAAAAGCGCGAGAAAGAAGAAGACAAGAAGAAGAAATACGTCGTGCGTGAATCAAGCAGCAGCTTCTACAAGCGGATTATGTTGCCAGAGCACGCTGACGAGGACAAGGTAGACGCCCACCTAGAAAACGGCGTACTCAAAGTGACCGTTCCGTTCAAGGAGCTACCTAAGCCAAAGAAAATTAGCATTAAGAAAAAGCGATAAACTATTCAATAGTGGCTCGCGTCCGGCCGTGCGCTTCGTTTGCGTGCGGCTTTTTTTAATGAGATGCGACCTTTGTCTTCATCATAGAGTCGCAACATCACTTTTAGCGCAGGGTAGACGCTAAGATACCCCAGGCGACTAATCGATGCGATGCGATTCTTCTGACCATGGAGCGCGAAGGTCTTAGTGTGTAGATTCATGTTCTTGATAAACTCCGCTGGGCGATCGTCTAGTCTACGCGCCGATAATCGGGCAACCATGTGCTTGTCGTAGGCGATCTGAAAGCCGTGCTCAAACAAATGGATTGAAACATCGTAATCTTCGTACAAAAGACCATCCATACATACTTCATCTGCAATCCTATTCCATGCTTCAACTCTGAGCGCCATATTACTCCCGTAGAGCAGGGGCATCCCACCGATGCCATAGACTAAACGGCGCAGCATCCGATCAAGGACCAAATTGCGATCTTTTTTGGCTAGCGGCAAATCATAATACACGTTCGAGCCTGTTGCAGCAGTGATAGAGGGGTTGTTGCTAAAAAACGTACGTACTTGTGCGCACCAGTCTGACGAGAGACGAGTGTCAGCGTCAATCCGACCGATGAGGTTACTTTTTGCTGCATTAAACCCTTTATTGCGGGCAAACCGAACACCTTGCTCCTTTTCCTTTAGCACCGTGACAAAATCATATTTTTCCGCAATCTCAACCGTTTTGTCTATAGAATTGTTATCTACGATAATGACTTCGTCGGGCATTTCGGTCTGAGCAGCAATCGCGTCCAGACATTTGCCGATATACGTTTCCTCATTATAGGTCGGTATAACGACACTAAGCGTTAGTGTTTTCTCTCGCATTCTTGTACACTACTATACCAAATGGCCAAGAAAAAACGTCAAACCAAGGCGAAAAAATCATCAAAGAAGCGTACGAAAAAAGGCACGAAAAGCCCGAGCATTGTTTCGCAGCTAAAAAAGCTACTCACTGATGGCTGGCGCTGGTTATTTAACTGGATAAAACAAACCTGGACCCGCCGTATCACGGCGGTACTACTCGCACTGCTATTTGTAGTGGTGCTTGGTATGTACGCTGTCGCTCAATGGTATATCATCTCGAATCAAGACCGACCGTATATCATGGGAGCTACCTTCATCCAGCCATATGCAGAGTTTTATGGTCTCGACCCTGAGGAAACGCTGACGGCGATTACCGACGATCTAGGGTTTGAGCACCTCCGTCTCGTCAGTTACTGGAATGTCCACGAACCAGAGCAGGGGGAGTATGACTTTACCGATCTAGACTGGCAATTTGAACATGCTGAGGAGCGCGACATTTCGGTATCTCTAGCGATTGGCTTGCGCCAACCACGCTGGCCCGAGTGTCATATGCCAACCTGGGCTGAGCATATGGAGATGGAGGAGTGGTATCCGCACCTCAAAGATTACATGGAGGTCGTAATAGATCGGTACAAAGATAGTCCAGTACTGGTAAGCTATCAGCTTGAGAACGAATTTCTATTGGAAGTGTTCGGCCATTGTCCTGACCACACTCGCGAACGGCTTGTCGATTCGTTTAACTTTGTCAAGGAGCTGGACCCAACCCGACCAGTCATTGTTAGTCGCAGTAATAACGCGACACCGAGCTGGCCCGTCGGTGAGCCGCGCGCCGATATCATCGGGGCGTCCATCTACAAGCGTGTTTGGGACGGTACACTTACTGAGCGGTACTTCGAATATCCGTTACCACCATGGTTTTATGCCTTCCTAGCTGGTGGCGCCAAGCTGACTACAGGTGTGGATACCGTTATTCATGAACTGCAAGCCGAATCATGGCTGCCGAGAGGCATGGATATGCGTACCGCCTCAACCGAAGAACTCTATAAATCAATGAATCCAGACATGCTTGCAGATAGGTTCGAGTACGGTCGAGCAACTGCCATACGCGAAATTGACCTGTGGGGTGTGGAGTGGTGGTATTCACGAAAGGTGAATGACGGTGACAGCAGCCTATGGGACGTTGCCCGCGAACAACTTCGCTACACCGACCAGCTCAACCAAGAAATAGTAAATTGAGAATAATCGAGTGTACTCTTTTCATTATATATTATAGCATTATATAAGTCTATTTGTCAAGTACGTCGTTTTCAGGCATACTAGTGTTTATGGCTAAGAAAAAGCGCTCGTCGGGCGCTATCACCAATCGTAGGGCTCGGTTTGACTACCAAGTAGACGACAGTCTCGTGGTAGGCATTGCTCTTACTGGTGGCGAAACCAAGTCACTTAGGCGCGGGCATGGCAATCTGCAGGGAGCTTACGTAACCGTCAAGGATAACGAACTATGGCTCATCAATGCCACGATTACTGGAGATAATAGCATCCCGATTAGCGAGAGCGATCAGACCAGGCCACGCAAGCTTCTAGCAAAGCGACGAGAGATTAACCAGCTTATTGAACAAAAGCAGCAAGGCAAGACCATCATACCGCTAGAACTGCTCACCAAGGGGCGCTACGTGAAGCTTCGTATCGCCGCCGCCCGCGGCAAAAAGAAATACGACAAACGTGAAACGATTAAAAAGCGCACCCAGGACCGCGAAGCCGAGCGCGCTATGCGCCGGTAGCCAACCATAAAGGTTATGAAGTATAATTGCTAGTGTATGGCAAGTCCAGA
Source organism: Candidatus Saccharimonadota bacterium (assembly GCA_007132685.1). Lineage (GTDB taxonomy): Bacteria > Patescibacteriota > Saccharimonadia > Saccharimonadales > SLHW01 > SLHW01. The sequence continues at coordinate 5,122 of SLOC01000064.1, forward strand.
ACAGCTACCAGACATGAATTTTCCTTCAAGCATACGTGATATCGAACGACTTATTACACCAGAGGGTTCACTCTATGCCAGCAGCGGAGAGGGATACCAGTACATGCTATTCGGACGTGATTCGTTAGAAGCAGCGGATGATTTAGTCGAAGTAGAACCACAGCTTTCACTGCGGGTAATTGATAGTCTTGCGAGGCTCCAGGGAACCCAGTACAACGAACAAACCGCAGAAGAATTTGGCAAAATACCACACCAACATATGCAACTGCATGTTGATGGCGTAAAAATCCCCGAGGCGGCAGAGGAACAACTCCATAAACTATCACGAAAATGGGGAGGCACCGACGAAGGCTTTACATACTATGGCTCGCTAGATGCAACACCGCTTTTCGCACGATTAATTGCCCGACATGGGCTAATCCATGGGCCAGACTTTTTACGTCAGGAGGTGGAACACACCTCAGGAGAAACAATCTCGAGACTGGAATCATACCGCAGAGCATTGCATTGGATTTGTGACCACTTAGAAAGCTCTGAGCTGTCTTTGTTAGAGTTCCGCAGACTAGGAGAAGACCATATTATAATTCAAAGCTGGCGTGACTCAGGAAGTTCTTATGTGCATGAGGATGGTACGCAAGTTAATCTCGACGGCTTTATCGCGCCGATAGAAGTCCAAGGCTACGGCTATGATGCACTGAGCTTAAGCAGCCGGTTACTTGCAGATTTTGATCTACCCACTGAAGAAACAGATAGGTGGGTCGAGCACGCAAGGCAGCTGCAGCAAACCACCCTCAACGCATACTGGATGGAAGACAAAAACGCATTCGCTATGGCACTTGACCGAGACCCCGGCAATAACTGGCGTGAAAGACGGGTCTCTACCCCCTCATCGAGTCAAGCAGCGCTCCTTGACTCGAGATTATTAATCGATTTGTCTGAGGCTGAGCGCAAGCAATATGTAGAGGGAATCATTAACCAACTCTATGATCCAGACTTTATGACCGAGATTGGGGTCCGATGTCGAGCTGCAAGTGCAGCTGAACTTGTGCCGTTCGCTGATTACCACGGAAGCTGGGCAGTCTGGACGAAAGAGAATTATGACTTTATCAAGGGTCTTCGCCGTCAAGGCCTTCAAGGTTTAGCTGATGATGTGAGCATTCGACTACTAAATATGGCTAACATATCTGGGGAGAATTATGAGTTTCTCTACGTAAATCCTGAGGGAGAGGTCGACTATATGCCGAAGCCATATGCCCCAGGCATGGAGGTAGATGAAGTAATCCCTGCAACCAATGTGCCAGAAACAGGGCAAGCATGGACAGCCTCCGCCTTATTAGCGATAAAAAGACAGCTAGAGCCCCGAAACAAACTTGAGAGTGACGACTGGTCAAAAAGCTTAGAAACTGCCGTGCTGGCAAAACTGCCTCCGAACGAGCTGCTTCAGTCACAACAAGAAATACACGAGAAAAGACAGAGTCTTAAGCGATTTGCTATCGACATCGATGCCGGTATTGAGGCTGATAAAAGCTGGAACCCTGACTGGTGGCATTAGAGAAGTACGTTTATGCTATAGTGGGTCTGCGAGCGAAAACTACAGAATAGGGAGGTTTATTCTGAAAATCGCAATGGTTGTCCCGTGGGAGGAGACGACCCCACCGAAGAAATATGGCGGCATAGAGCTTGTCGCTAATAATATTGCATTTCGATTAAGAGATTACGGGCACGATGTTACTATCCTAGCGACAGGAGATTCGGAGCCAGATGCCAAATTGCTCCCTATTTTTGAGGAGTCAACTAGAAAATTACCCCAATCGAGCGATCGAATCGTTCGAGAGGCTTACACATTCTTAGGTATTAGCCGTGTTATCAACGTGTTGAGAAAGCAACGCTTTGATATCGTGCACAATCACCTCGGCTGGAGATTCTTAATGTTCCGGGACCAAATCAGGCAACCAATGCTTACCACAATTCACCTGAACCTGGATAACAAGTATGAGCAAGACATCTATCGTAGATATGCTGGTCACCCGTTTGTGAGCATCTCAAAATCACAGCGTGAGCCGATGCCAGAGCTTAACTACGTCAAAAATATCTATAACGGCATCCGTGTGTTTGACTTCAACTATCAAAAAGAACACGAGGGATATTTAGCGTTCCTGGGCAGCTTCACGGCACATAAAGGACCTGATAAAGCTATAGAAATCGCAAAAAAGAGCGGTAAAAAATTAATCATGGCCGGCAAGATTGATCCACTCAAAGTACGCTGGTTCGATAAGCATATCAAGCCGCATATTGACGATAAGCAAATCGTGTTCGTCGGTGAACTCGATCACGCAGAGAAGAACAAGCTGCTTGGTGGGGCAGAAGCTTTGCTGATGCCGATATCCTGGCGAGAGCCGTTTGGTCTCGTAATGGCAGAGGCTTTAGCTTGTGGTACACCGGTTGTCGCTACTCGCTTAGGCTCAGCTCCAGAAGTGATTAAAAACAACAAGAGCGGCTTCTTGTGTGACGACATAGATTGTATGGTCAGCTGCGTCAAAAAGCTCGGTCAGATAAAACGAAGTGATTGTCGACATGAAGCAGTCAGTCGATTCTCCACCAAGGCGATGACGGAGAAATACATTCAAACATACCGAAAAATTATCCGCGAAGAGAAGGATTACCGCTTTAGAAATCATGGCGGATTCGTCAATAAGATAAAAGAGTCTGGGTCTACAACGAAAGCCAAGCTCAAACAGACAGGTCAACGAGCCAAGCGAAAAATTAGTAAATAAACTATCACACCCTGGCGACATCTGGGTTGCCAGCTCATCTGATATTCGCTATAATTCAGCGGTCTATCAACAGTATTCCCGGGTAGCTCAATGGTAGAGCGGTGCGCTGTTAACGCATAGGTTGTCGGTTCGAGCCCGACCCCGGGAGCCAAACTCAGCAATAACAGGGTTAGACCAGGTTACTAGACCTGGTCTTTTCATTTTCGTCAAACGACCTCTCATCTGTTAGTCCGTTC
>SLOC01000071.1 GCA_007132685.1 Candidatus Saccharimonadota bacterium
AAGTCATGTACCTATAATGGCGGTGCCACGAGTGCTTTATAACGTATTTTGAAAGTATACGTCAAAATACTGATGAAGATTTTTCGTGGTGGGCGGTATAGGACTTGAACCTATGACCTCTACAACGTCAATGTAGCGCTCTAGCCAGCTGAGCTAACCGCCCATTCTGTAAAGAACAGCTCAATGATAGCGCACTTTACCATCTGTTACAATAACAACTCTTTTATTTAAATAGTATTGACATATATATCTTTTTATGATAGCATAACCATGTTAATCGGGAGGCGCTCATACTTTGAGTACCAAGACGAGTTCGCTGACGAACTTCAAGCTTTTCTATGAAGAGATTGATGCTTCAGCGAAATCAATCAGTCGTTTACGACGCGCAAGACGATCTGCTATACATAAGTAATAAGCGATCATCTTGTGTCATAACCCCTAGGATTTAGCTAGGGGTTTTGTTTTTGCACAAGAATAGTGAGACTTATCCACTGGATATTTTACTTGCGGTATGTCAATATATTGACATGGTATGTATATACTGCGGTGCAAAAACGAAGGTAACTAACTCTCGACCACAGAAGCGGTCAAACGCCATATGGCGACGCCGACAGTGCGAAGAGTGTGAAGCGGTGTTCACATCTGTAGAAGCAGTAGATCTTTCTGCTAGTCTTCGCTTGAAGCTCTCAGATGGCCTAGAGCCATATAAAAAAGAAAAGTTGATGATATCCCTATACGAAAGCCTTAAACACTTAGGAAGCGCTCATGAGGCTGCTAAAGAGCTATCGGAAACAATTAGCTTGCGATTAATTCATCACTTGCAACAATCAGGTGACGTAGCGACATTGTCGGTCGAGGAACTTGTGCGACAGTCAAGCGAGGTGCTCGGCCAGTTCGATAGGGTAGCTGGCCTGCACTATCAGGCAAGATACAGGCATTATTTATAGAACCGCTTGAAGTAACCGCGCTGATACATTTACATAACTTTTTTGTTTGATTGAGTCACTACTGCTTTGTCGGTAACGTCGAATTTGCCAAGATATTTACCGAGCAACAGACGCGTCTGCGAATAGAGTCCTGATAATGAGAAAAACGTAATAGTAGTAAACGGTAATAGCACCCATTGCACCACCATAAAGAAGCTACGGCGCTTGGTATAGCGCTTAGGTTTAGGTGGGAGCGCCTTAAGGCTCAAGAACATGGTTATCAAAATACCGCTGAGCGCAACTGTTTGTATTCGACTCGCGACAAACGGTAACTGGTTACTGACATAGCTGTCGGGGTTTACTAATAGAGGCACAAAGGCGGCAAAAGCCAATAACAGCGGCGCTGTTGCCCAGCTGACATGCCCTTCAAGCAAACGAGCAAATTTTGCAAACACGTCTTTCTTGGGAATTTTGTTTTTACGAAAGAAGCCCATCTCAGCTACATACGCTACGTCTGATGCACCCCACGCCCACCGTCGAAGCTGCAAGAATTGAGCCTTTACCGTCTTTCTAAATGTCGACGAGAGTACCGCATCTTGATATATCGGTAGGTGGATTGCTGCAACGTCGTGAGTACCCTCAAATCGAAAATATGTTCTCCAGTACTGATGACCATCCTCGACTATTGTACGAACACTCCAGTAGTCGGTCTCGATAAGAGACGCCATGCTCTGAGAGTGCGATGAAAAGTTACGGATAGTGTGTGGTCGAAGGGATTGTACGATATTCCAAAAAGAGTTACCTGTGGCAATCACTCGCATTAACGCCGGGGCATCCCATATATTGCTCGTAAAAAGAGGGATGGGCTGGAATGAAACTGTCTTCGGATCAGGGCACAGCAAATACATATAGGTTAAAGCAGCAAAATAGCTGGGGTGTGGACGATTGTCTGAGTCAAGAGTCGTTACGATAACGTTTTGAGGCTCAATTTTTTCCTGTCCTAGATACTTCTCTAGCTTGCGAGCAGCGTAGGTAATATTTCCACCTTTACCGATGACTTCACCTGGGATATCGGCCGGATGCTTAACGGCCATGGCGTGCTGAAATCTATCACCATATTCAGACACCAAGCTCTCGGCCACTTCTTCGATAGCATTACCACCACGCTCCTCGTACGCAAGTACCAATATCACATGCTTCATGTCGTATTCGCAATCGAGTACCGACTGAATGGTCGGCTCGAGCACTTCTCTGCTTTCGTTATACGCGGCGATAACCACCGCGTGGTATGTTTCACCTAACTCAATCTTGTTTGGTTTCTGTTGATAGCGTGCAACGTTTTTCTCATGCCAATCAGGTATATCGACCCTGTCATCAACAGGCTTGGTTGTGAGGTCTTCAAGCATCAGCAGCCAAGGTAACGCCATGTGGCGCTGCATCCGTCGAAACCCCTGAATGGATCGAACATTGAGCCCTACAGCTTTACTAAACCAAAGCAGTAGATATCCTAGAACAAAAAACACCGCTAAAACCGGATTAATCAAGCTCAGGATCAACGGAGTAAAGAGAATAGTCCAGCTGAGCATACCAGGGAGCTTTTCAAAAAATAAGTAGCGCTTTGAGCGCTCATGAACGTGGGGTATCTCGATATCTTTCATAGGGTTAATCACCTCAGCACAAGCAGTGCGTTTGTAACAATAATTATCAGTGCAAGTAGTAGCGTACCCAGCGACAACACGCTGACAGCAAAGTATTTGCGGGTTTCATACATTCTCATCGCGATGTAAGTGTGAAACAACAATATAAGCACCGCGAGAGCGACAAAATACACAAAGTCGATAACAGTTCCGGCCCGAAACGCATCTAAACCAAGATTGGAACGATAGCTTATGATGTAGCTCCCGTCGTCACCCCCGTCTAACCGGAGCAGTAAAAATATCGAGCCGACAACTGCAAAAAATGCGTTCAGTGTTAAGAGAACCAGCACCAAGCGGTCATAAAAAAACTTTTTCGATATGTGCATATGTACTCCAGTATAAAGACGAACGTGAAAAGTTTAAAGTTACTTTGGAGCCACCTTGGGGATTCGAACCCCAGACCCCCGCTTTACGAAAGCGATGCTCTGACCAACTGAGCTAAGGTGGCAGCGCCTGTCACAAAAAACTTAACCTAGACTATCCTACCAAATCACTGTGATAATTGCAGTGGCTGCAACAGCAAGCCAAATTACATTAAGCACTACTGGTTGATAATCCTTTTTACTAAGAGAGCTGATAATAATACCGATCGCACCACCCAGATTAAGTAATTGAAAACTGAGTCGACTAGGCTCGAGCACCTCAAAACTAACTAGGCTATACGCACCAACTATCGCTGCTACTCCGAGCCAACCGACAGTTTCAATAAGAGTTTTTTGTAGTGACACTGTGTATGAGTATACCTGTTGATGGACTCTGCATCCATTAAATTGTAGCGGCTCGATTCAGGCGTTCCTTTCGGAACTACCGCCGGTTCAAATCATGAGACAAGTCTCGTCAATAATAAAAGACTCATACTGTAAGCATGAGTCTTTTATTATGGCGGGCCCGACCGGATTTGAACCGGCGATCTCCTCCGTGACAGGGAGGCGTGTTAGGCCTCTACACCACGAGCCCATAGGCTTAAAGACAGATAGGATAATACCAGTAGGTAGCTAAAAAGGCAATCAATTTATTCATCTGCAGGAGTGCCAAGTTCATCTAGAGGCGGTTCGTCAAAATCCTCGGGTTCGGGTAGCTGTAAATATACTCTGACAGGCTGCTCATCCTTAAGCTCGTTGATATATGTTTCAATATCTTCAAACGTAAAGAGCATATGGGCTGCACGAACCTCCTCACCATCACGCTCCAGCAGCCGAACAATCTGTAAAGCATAGCCTACATTAATGATGTCTGATATTTCACCCTCATCAAGCGAGAACAGCACATCAACGGTTCTGGGGGCAATATCACGACTAGTACGAGTAATCTCAAAGCCGAATTCTCCGCCCTGATCAGCGGTAGCGGGGTCGTCTGAATATTCCTCGGCAACCTCTTCGAAGCTCTCACCACCCTCTATTGCCGCTAGGGCAGAATTAGCTTGTTGTGTGGTCTCTTCATCGAGTTCAGCTATAACTTTTTGTGCAAGCAATTGTTGCTCGAGGCTGCGCCGAAAGTCATCCACCGACCAGTCCCAGAACTCCCTGAGCACATTCTCTAAAGTTTCCATGCTATTGCCGAGTCTATCTTGTCGCTGGACTAAGGCAATCTTCTCGTCGATTTCTTGCTGAGATACTGAGATACCATTTTCTTCAGCAAGAATTCGGATATACGCATCATTGATTACTTTTTCGAGGGCGCGCCGACGAAACTCATCTAGCTGCTGTGCACCAACCTCTGTATCAAAATCAATTCCCTGCTGATTCTCGTAATAGTGGATATAGTGGCGTAATTCAAAGAGGTAGTTCTCGTATGCAATGAACGTGTTGCCGGTTCGAGCAATCGGAAATGGAATAACCTGCGTTACACGGTACATAAAATTCGATGTCGTTTGATAACGATAAAGAGCCAGGGTCGTCCAGGTAAAGAAGCCAGCGACGGCGAGGATCACTAGAACTGTGGTGAAGGCAACAATATAACGTTTGGGATGCTGCAAGGGGTAAATGAATTTACGCGCACCAGATAGTACCTCCTCACGGTGGTCAGTCACCGTTTTGTTGGTAATGCGTGGCACCTTCTCGTCGCCCAGACGCTCTGGCTCCTGGCGTTTTTTTAACTTGTCGTCGACAATTTTTTTAACTTTTTTCATTCGCTTTACTTGAGTGTCGTAATGACAGTTTATTTATCATCTGCGGCTGTGGCTTCCGATTGATCGATTGGTGTTGGCTCTATGCCTAGATCACGCAGAATTTCGAGTAGTTTCTTGTATATCTTGGCAGGCTTCTCGACGTCGTGAACCACCAAGTCTCCGATAAAAGTTTGCACGAGTATTGTACCATAACCGAGCATGGTTTGTTGCAAGCCTTTTACTTCATAATTAACACTTTGAATCTGGCGTAAGCTCATGTCGACGATACTCTTGCTAAATAGGCCTTTACGAGTAATCTGAATCATACGTTGATCAGTTACGATAAACACACTGAAATACCACCGAATAAACGAGGGCAAAAACAATAGAAAACCAGCAATAAAACCAATGGCTAGCCCACCAAAAAACCAACCAAAACCAAGCTCAGGCCAAATAGCAACCGGGACGATGCCAAGAACTGGACCAAGTAGTCCGAATATAAGTCCACGACGCATGACTACTGGGTGTTTCCTGAACAAAAAGAGCACTTTTTCGTCATCAAATTGTTCTTCGAACTGTTTGTCATCTTTGGACATGATAGTTCTAGTATACTTTAGAGTGTTACATCTGAAAAACTCGAAGACTTGTGACATAATTTAAACAATTGGGTCCCGGTAGCTCAGCTGGATAGAGCGCCGCCGTCCTAAGGCGGGCGTCGGGGGTTCGAATCCCTCCCGGGATACCAATAAAAATAGCCGGACTTGAGCCGGCTGTTTTTATTGGTCTTTCGCGTAGCGAATCTGAACCCTCGGGTTCGGTGGAGCGAAAGCTGTCACAGATGCTTGCATCGAGAAAGCTTGAGCGGAAATATCGTGATGTCATCCCTCCCGGGATACCAAATAAAAGACCAGGCTTTTGTCTGGTTTTTTATTTGGTCTTTCGTGAAGCGAAGTCGAACCCTCGGGTTCGGCGAAGCGAGATTACGCGCAGGAGTTTACTTCGAGCATATTCGAGCGGAGATGACAAAGGCATAATCCCTCCCGGGATACGCTTCAATACGCAAGTCGACTTGCGTGTTAATTTACAGAGGTAAAAGAGCTGGTTGCTGACTTTACGCGTGGGTATGGTCTTCGTGAACTGTCTTGTACGTAAAGAGCTCACCTTTGTTAAACCAGTGAGCAATTTCATCTTTGGCCTCTTTAACGTTGCCTGACGCATGGATTATGTTGGCTGCACCTTTTTTAAGAATAGAGGCTCGTCCAAGGCTCAAGTGGGCGTAGTCACCACGAATGGTGCCTGGCGGCGAATCTTTCGGGCCAGTCGAACCAACCATCTTCCTGACGATTTCTACCGCATGTCCACCCTCTAAAACGAGTGCAATAACTGGTGTCTCCATTAAGAACTTACGGGTCGCTTCAACTATCATTGAGCCGATTTCTTCAACAGATTCAGAATATTCTATTCCGTACGTGTCCCAATCTTTTTTGGTCTTTTCACCGACGATTGGAATAAGCTCGTCCGGGTAGTGTTTCTTTGCCATTTCATAAGTTGCCTCGAGCATCTTCATGCCGACTATTTTTAACCCAGCACGCTCAAATCGAGTGATAATCTCCCCGACTATTTGCCGTTGAATGGTGTCTGGCTTAAGAATTACTAGTGTTCGCTCCATGTCTCGTTTACGCCTTCCTCTTAATTAAGTACATGTTTGACGTGTTAATTGTAACAGATTGCACACGTCGGGTGCATAACTCGCCTGTATGTCGTACAATATGCATATGCAGTTTGAAAAAATAAAAACCGATTTTCTTGAATACCTCGAAATAGAGCAAAACAAATCACAAAAAACCATCGAAAATTATGACCACTACCTGAACCGTTTGGCAGATTTTGCTGGCGACATCACGGTGGCCGACATAACGCCTGAATTGGTGCGAAAATGGCGATTATGGCTGAATCGCCTGGGTACGAATACATCTGACGAGCTTCAAAAAACGACTCAGAATTATCATCTAATTGCCTTGCGCAGTTTTTTGCGCTTTTGCGCCAAGCGCGACATTCCAGCGCTAGCTCCGGATAAGATAGAGCTCGCCAAAACAAATCGTACTAAAGTTACTTATCTTTCGGCGGAAGAGGTGCAGTCCCTGTTTGCAGTCGTAAAAATCACCACCGAGCAAGGCCTGAGAGACAGAGCGATATTAGAACTGCTCTTCTCCTCAGGATTACGGGTATCTGAGCTCGTAGGCCTCAACCGGGATCATGTCAACCTAAAACGCAAAGAGTTTACTGTGCGGGGCAAGGGACAGAAGGATCGCCCGGTATTTATAAGTGATGAGGCAGCGGAGTGGATTAGCAAATATCTAGAAAAACGTTCTGACTCCAGCCCAGCGCTATTTATTAGATACGGTGGACACAAACAAACAGACACCAGCGGGGACCACCTGCGCCTCACAGCGCGAAGCGTGCAGCGAATGGTGAGCCGTTACGCTAAACTCGCCGGTATCACTAAAAAAGTCAGCCCACACACCCTTCGGCACTCATTTGCAACTGATTTACTGATGAACGGTGCTGATATACGCAGCGTCCAGGCTATGCTCGGACATAGTAATATCGCGACCACTCAAATCTATACACACGTTACCGACCCGCATCTACGCGAAATGCACCAAAAATTCCACCGCAAAGCTAGCTAGTTTAGTCCATCACTTCTAGTATATGCACTCATCGTCCTGGGAGTCATATCCTCCAGGATAGACTCCGTAGGGTTTACAAATCCGATTGGCCTCAATGGCGAATGAGGGTAAAGGCGGGCGATCAACAACCGGCAGCCTCACCTGGATACGTCGTAAGACGTCACTCGCTTTACCAGTCGCATCGACAGCAAATTGCTCATCAGCAAACAGCACATCTTCACTGCTTGGAAGTATTGTTAACTCAGCCTCACTGTATACGGCACGGACGGTCATGAGAGCATTGGTAAAGCCTAGATTATCTATACTGAACTCACACATACCGTTACAATCAACTTGTTGAATAGTTCCTTGATCTGCGGGCTGACCTGAAAAATAACTAACGCTGGTATCGTTGCCACCCTCTGTTGGCTTAAGAAATGTTGTAAACGTGTTCGCTATGAGT
>SLOC01000012.1 GCA_007132685.1 Candidatus Saccharimonadota bacterium
CAGATGATTGCTGGTTATTTTGCGGTTGATGTGTTGGTTGGCGATGATGACCGTATTGACGATAAAATTCATCCCATACTTCGTGCTTCTCACTGTCAGACAGGTCTTGATAATACTCGTGCCAGGCAGTCTGTATCTCGGCGAGTGATTTACCGGAAGCGCTAAGCTCGTGCATATATTGTTGGTGTTTTGACCGTTTTGGCTCTGGTGTAGCTTCTACTACTGCCTGCTCCGCTTGCGCGGAAGGTTCACGTTCATATAAATCAGCGATTTTTTTGCGTATAACATCTGCAGCAGGACTTAAATCGTCGCTGCTGTTCAGTGGCTCAATCCGATTATCTTTCTTTATCGGTAGGCCGTAACGGTGTTCATTTTCGTCTACTGGTGGCATATATAACCCTTGGTATTGTACAATGTTTCTTGCGCTGTTGATACGCATAATATACTTTAAAACATTACAACATTATGTCAACTTGCCGGAGTGGCGGAACTGGTAGACAGTTATAAACATTTGGAGCCGCAGTGATGGAACTGGTAGACATGCGGGACTCAAAATCCCGTGCTAGCAATAGCGTGTCGGTTCGATTCCGACCTGCGGCACCAAATGTTTATAACAAAACTGCTTAGGCAGTTTTCGCACGGGCGCATCACTGAGGTGATGCCGGCAAGCCGAACAAAATCGTGTGGGGCAACCCGTGAGAGTTCGAGTCTCTCCTTCGGCACCAGAATGACAGACCAGCCAGCCTGATGATGAGCGAAGCTCATCACTCCGCTGGCTTTTTTCGTTCTGGCTGTGTCAAAATCTCCAGTGCTCCTGCAGCGTATCTCATATACGCTTTAGTTCGCGCTTCGATTTTTTCTTGCCAGAATGAAAATCTGCGCATTCTGGTCATCTCATATAGAGAGACAAGAAGTCTGTCTGTCTTGACGGGAATCTCTCCTCCGGCACCAGCTCATTTTGCAACTGCAGCTTTCGTGCAAAGCCTCGCTCTACTCCACAAAATCCGTTTCGCTGGCTTTTTTGCGCGGCCCAGTGTTGAAAATGTATAAACATTTTTTCAGGGTGAGTTAAAGACAAGAGTGTTTTTAATAAGCGAAACCGTATAGGCGAGCGCTTCAACTTTATTTTGACGTGTCAGTTTGTAGCGAATCCCATACGGCTGTAGTAACTGCTTGGAACTTCTTTTCTGGTTGCTGAGCAAGCCATACGCTAATATGGCTGGCAGTTTTGAGTTGCCATAGTTCTTCTGCCGCCTCCTTTGCGTCAGTGACGCTTACATCACCATCAACAGCCGTGTATATGTATTCATGATGCTTCGTTACGATGGTTTTGCCACCGATAGATAGCTCTTTCAGGGCAGCGACGAGTTGAGGTTGCGTCATCTCGTAAGTTATGACTGGCTGCTTTACTGAATTTTTAACGTACTTTTGCAGTTGAGAAAGGTTGCATACCAGGCAAATTTTGTCAGCAGACGTATTCAAGGCAGCAGGAGTAGAGACTACGTAATCAACAGCGTCTTTTGTGAGTACGCACATAGTCGGTGTTTTAGCGAGAAATGACTCAAGCAGTACAGCAGTTTCGCTATTTCGGCCCAAGTCGCCTGCCAGTAATACTGCATCAGCCCAGTTGGCTTTGTCGAGTAGTTCCGCTAGGGCTTGCTTGCTAAAGCTGCCACTCGGTGTGCTGGGCGCGTAATCCCCCTGCTCTATTATTTTTCCAGCAATCGATTTAAGTGAACTTGGCAATAGTACGCTTGCGACTCCGATGCCAGCTTTCTCGGCGTACGAATACGCGTTCAGCGGCCCACTAATACCATTGTAATTCCCTCCGACAATCAGCAGCTTGCCGGCCGATCGCTTTGTAACCGGCTTGCTCCATACCAACTCTTCAAAGGCGGGTTTAGTGGGGTGTTGCTTGATGAAGTCGGTATTCGCCATCGATTTGTCTCATTTCATAAATTATATTTTTTCGCTCAATAACGACCTCCCAGCCGTGTTTGTTCGCTGTATTGAAGAGTCTTTCCTCTGGATTGAAAGCGATTGGTCGCTCCACCATCGACAACATGTCAACGTCACCGTTTGAATCGCCCACCGCGACGCTGTCTTTGAGTGCTAAGTTCTTGTCTTTAATGACTTCTTTGAGGAATTTATCTTTTCCCTGGTGGGTTTTTCTGATGTGTCCCGTAAAATATTCTTTACCCCGTTCATAGTGTTGGCCAACCCAATGATCAAACCCATAGTGCTGGGCGAACGGCTCCAGTAGCTCTGTCTGTGAGCCGGATATCGCGATAAGGAAATAGCCGTCATCGTTCAGCTGTTTCACGAGTTCGCGGGTGTAGACATAAACGTTGTCTTTGTGCTCTTTAATAACGCGCTCAGCCGCCTGCTCAAAGTCTGCAATCTTAAGATTTGGCACGTGCTCGTCAAATAATTCAGCCATAGACTGTTCGAACTCACCAAATGCTCTACCGTGCGCTCGTTTTTGCCAGGCGGTTTCTTTTTCTGCTAGTTGTTCGTGGAGGTGCTTTGGCAAAGCTCCCATACGGATAAGCTCAAAGAACACTTCTCGATACAGTCCACTGCGAAACAAGGTTCCATCGATATCAAATGCCGCAAAGCGCATACTAGAAGTAGTAGCTGGGGCTTTTGAGGTAGATCTGTTGGTAGGCTGCTTCATAATTCTCGCACCTCTCCTCGACAAAGTTACATATGTATTGTATCACTAAACTGTAGCTTGGACTTCTTTTGTCATCTGATGGACGCCAGCGATAAGCAGTATGGCGAAACCAACGGTAAATATTGCTTGCGCCTGAGACAGCAAATCAACTATTGCAGGAAGCGACAAGAGTCCCATTAGTGTACCTGTCGATAACGTCACAGCGCCAAGCATAATGAATAAGTGTTTTGGAGCAATTCGAAGCAGCCAGCTACTCAAAAACAAAATATACCCAAAAAACAACGTGCCGAGTATCGTGTGCGTGTAGTTCAAAACTGCATGCAGTTGGTAAGGATACGTTGACAACAAGATTACGAGATAGCCGACACCGAGCCCGACTAGATATCTTCTCGCCACTGGCTTATCGCTTAATTGCTTCGCCCCCGCTAAGGTAAATAAGCCAGCCCCCAAGAACGCACCGCTGTAGAGAAAGATGGTAGGTTGCATTACCCCGTAATTACTGAAACCACCCGGACCATCCACGATATCCGGATGTATAAGATAACAAGCCCATAAAAAGCTGATAAAAATTAATTGACCGAGAGTGACGTATAGGAGTAACTTTTTCTTATTCATGTGCAAGCTATGGTTGAAGCTTTATGCTTACAGGACAGTGGTCAGAACCCATAACGTCGGCATGAATATTGGCACTTTTGACTTTACTCTTAAGGCTTGAGGAGACAAGGACGTAATCAATTCGCCACCCGACATTTCTCGCACGTGAATTTGCCCAGTGTGTCCACCAGGTATAATGACCGTTCCCCTGAGTAAACAGTCGAAACGTGTCAACAAAGCCTGCATCGATGAACTTCTGAAACCCTTCGCGCTCTTCTATAGTGAAGCCTTTTTTGCCGTCATTTTCTTTGGGTCGAGCCAGATCATCCTCCGTATGAGCAACGTTTAGGTCGCCACAAAATACGACTGGCTTTTTCTGCTCGAGGCGCTTGCAGTACTCTAAAAACGCTGGGTCCCACTTCTCGTGTCTGAGCGGGATTCTACTCAAATCCTCTTTTGCATTTGGGGTGTACACGGTGACAACATAGAATTCGTCAAATTCAGCGGCTATCACTCTGCCCTCTTTGTTTGGGTCACCATAGCTGTCCTCGGACAAATTATAGGTCTCGATAATGTCTTCAGGTAAACCATACAAGACGTTTAGAGGCGTAACTTTTGTAAAAATCGCAGTGCCACTGTAGCCTTTTTTATCGGCTGAGTACCAGTATTCTTCATAGTCGGGCAAGTCAATCGCTACTTGGTCTTTGTGGGCTTTGGTCTCTTGCAGGCACAGTACATCGGGCTGGTGTTTCTTAATAAACGGCTCCAGCTCATTCTTTTTGATGACCGCTCGGATACCGTTCACATTCCACGAATAAATCCTCATATGTTTTCTAGTATAGCGCTTGGGCAAAAACGTTGCTACAATGCCTGTCTAGAATGTACAAACGAGTACTCATCAAATTTTCTGGTGAACAGCTGTCAGGCGAACATGAGTTTGGTGTTGACCCAAAGATTGCGACCTACTTGGCAGACGAGCTCAAATCAGCTACCCAGACCGGTTGTGAGGTTGTTATCGTCGTTGGTGGCGGTAATATGGTGCGTGGCGCCGAAATCGCTGGCAACGGCATCAAGCGTGTCACCGCCGACCAGATGGGCATGCTCAGTGGCCTGATGAATGCCATGGCGCTAACCGACATATTCGAGCACGAAGGCGTACCAACTCGCTGTACCAGCAATATTTATGCCGAGCAGGTTGCCGAGAGTTATTCGTACCGTTTAGCAGAAAAACATCTGGAGCGCGGACGCGTACTCATCATAGCTGGGGGCTTAGGGCGCCCGTACTTTACTCACGACACCGCTGCGGTATCCCTCGCACTTGAGCTTGACTGTGAAGCAGTTCTTAAAGCCACCAAAGTTGATGGTGTCTACAACAAAGACCCTAACAAGCACAATGACGCCAAAAAGTTCAAAACACTCGATTATCAGCACGCGGTCGAAAATGGCGAAGTCAAAGTGATGGATAAAGCAGCGCTTGGACTCGCTATGGAGCAAGCCATGCCAGTCGTCGTCTTTAATGTCATGGAACCGGGAAATATCGAAAAAGTCATCCGCAAAACAACCGGTATCGGTACTCTAGTTAGTTAATATCGGGTTCATCGAGGGTGATGGTGTCACCAGGGTTAATTTCTTTGGCAAGGATTTTCTTCGCAACAGTATCTTCTACTGTGCGCTGGACGACCCGTCGCATTGGCCTGGCGCCGAGCCGTGGATCATAGCCGAGCTTGACGATTTTTTCGGTGGCAGCTGGCGTCAGCGATACCGATATGTTCTGCGGAGCGAGCGTTCGGTTGACTTCTTGCATCATCAGGCTGACAACTTGTGTAAGCTCCTCCTGGGTCAATGGTCGGAATAGTACGATTTCATCAAACCGGTTGAGTAGCTCTGGCTTGAATTGGCCGCTGCTAATAAGTTGATTCGTAAAATCTTCCTCAAAATCTTCGAGTCGCTTCCCCGCCTCGATTTGTTCGCGAATGGTTTGTGCGCCGGCATTACTGGTAGCGATGATAATAGCGTCTTTAAACGACGCCGGCTTTCCGGCTGCATCAGTTAATTGGCCTTCGTCAAGTAGTTGCAATAGTAAATTTAGGATGTTGGGGTGGGCCTTTTCGATCTCATCAAGCAACACGACTGAGTAGGGTTGTTGCCGAATCCGCATCAGTAGGCTTGTCGCAACATCGCTGCCATCCGATAGTAGGCGTTGGACATCCGACTCGTTCTGAAACTCTGACATATCCAGGCGAATCATTGCTTCTTGACTGCCGAAATTCGTTGCGCTGAGTGCTTTGGCGAGTTCGGTTTTACCAACTCCGGTTGGTCCGAGGAACAAAAAGCTACCAAGCGGTCGGTTCGGGTTGGTTACTCCAGCTCTCGCCCGTCGAAGCGCGCTTGATACCACCTCAACGGCTCGGGACTGGTTAATCATCCGTTTATGTAGCTCGTCTTCGAGATTTAAAAGTTTTTCTGATTCGACTTCACTTGCACTCGAGAGTTTTACTCCCTGCGTCTCTTCGATAGACTTCTCGATAGTTTGCTCAGTTATGACGCCCTGCTCCGCATACGGGAGGGCTTGTTCGAGTAGTCTTATGGCTCGACCAGGCTGGGCTAGGTCTTGGACATAGCGGTCACTTAATGTCGCTGCAGACTTCAGCGCTTGGTAAGTGATAAGTGCCTGGTGTTTGTGCTCAATGTTTAGCGCTGTGTCTTGCAGTACTTCAATGACTGTTGCTGAATCAGGTTGCTGCAATACTACAGGAGTTAACAGGCTGGCGAAGCTCGGGTTATGTACTTTGAGGGTCTGTTGATTGCGCGGGGTTATGGCAAGAATCATCTGTACGACGTTGGACTGCGCAATTGGCTGCAGAAGTTTCGTTGCGTCAAATGAGCCGTGGCCATCCTCAAAGAAGAGCTCAGCATTATCCAAGAACAATATGATATTGCCGGCATGCGATGCTTCATGAAGCAGCAGTGTGACGATATGTTCAATGTCGCCTGGGCGTTGAGCACGGGAAATAATCGATGTCGCATCGAGCCCGACGATTTGTTTGTGTCGAAGTTTTGGATCTTGAGCTTCTGCGAGCAGTGATTGTGCGAGTGCGTAGACATGACTGGTTTTACCAGCGCCTGTATCACCAATAAGCGCTACCATGCTTGCACCCTGCGACAAGGCGCCTCGTAGCGCATGCACACCGGACGACTTGGTAAGTGTGCCGAAGTGAGCCCTTCCCTGCTGGATAGCCTGGCTGATATTCACGCCAAACACATTGAGCTTTGGGGTGAAGCCGCTTGCCCAATCCCGACCAATCCCGCCATAGTACGGCCGCTCTTCGTTCATGAGCGACACGGCGCGCTCTATCCAATGACTAGCGCTGACGATGTCTTCTTCGGTAAGCTTGATTCGCCTGGAAAAATCGATTACCGGTTGGCTCGTGAGCAGCAAGGCGGATACGAGGTGTCGCACGTCAATCTTGCCACTAGTATCTCGGGTCAGAGTGGCGGCTTTTTGCAGTACTGGCTCCAAATCAACAGGTGTATCGCTCATAAGCTCCGTGATGGTATCCGGGTGTAGCAACAGTCGATTGGTAAAAAACCGTGCCTGCCAGTGTTTCTGAGCTCCGCTCCAGACATTTTTCGGTGTAAGTTCACCGTTTGTCGGCAGTAAGCCAAGCGCGTCAGTCGACAAACGGTCAGTATAGCTATCACTATGTACGGGCAGATCTGCCAAGTAGCGTTTATGCCAAACAGCAAGCATCCATAACAGTAGTGCAACGCTGGTAATCCATCCTGCCAGCACAGCAAGGTCTGTCAAAATGAAGAGTACAGCCGCCCCAATCACTCCGGCGATCGAGCTATAGTAGCTGGCGGTGGCTCCACCCTTGCCTATATGCCGGGCAAAACGAGCTTGTTTAGCACGTAGGCTCCTAGTATTTATAAGTGCCGTCATGCCAATACTCCCACAGCAATAGGTAAGCCAATAACTGCAAGTGGAATAAGCGGCCATGAAAGCAGCTCAAGCAAACTCAAAATGCTTGCAAGTAGTAAAAGTAATCCGGCGGTAAGCAGCACAATAAGCCGCACGATAAAACCTATCATCCGACTAACGGCATTATCTACTGCCGCACGAATGTGGTCACCAATACTTGCCCCAGGAGTAGTAATGATTCGTCGCCATGGAGAAAAAAGCGTACGAAGCAAGATAGGAATTGAAAAGAGGCGGTAGGTATTTTTAAGTCGTTGCTCAGAGTGTTCTACTGCCGACAGCCACCCGTGACCATACCACCACTGAAGTAAAGACAACGCAACCATAGGCAGTATTGTATCACCAAACATACTGTATCGGTATTCGGGTACTAGGAACGTGATGTTATGTATTTCACCCGGTGATGTTTATAGCAAAAAGGCACCATAGTGTAGCATGGCTATATCTCAAATATTGTATATAAAAATATTATAATAATATTATAA
>SLOC01000032.1 GCA_007132685.1 Candidatus Saccharimonadota bacterium
AACCAGCTTAGGATATGGCGGATCAATAATGCCCTTTAGCTGGTTTGGATTGTTAGCATGCACGAACTGCAGCAGATGCTCATCGACAAACTCAATAGCACTAGGTGGCTCGGGGAAACCTTTTAGTTCTGAGATGGTCTCTTCGGCAAGCTGCATATCATCGAATTGTGCAAGTATCAGTGTTGTTTCTGGGGTGTGTGCCTCGGTATCCAGGACTATTTCAGTTACAACACCAAGCGTCCCTTGCGAACCAACTATCAAAGGCGTTAGATCAAAGGAGCCGTTTTTTTGCTTCACTTCGGTCAAACTATAGCCTGCTGAATTCTTCGATATATTAAGCCTGGTCTTCTCAATAACGTCACGGTTCTCCTCGATAAGCGTATCGATGCCGCGATAGACCTCTCCTTCAAATGTCTGTAGTCCGAGCTTCTTGTTAAGTTCTCGCTTGCTCAAACGACGGGTTTCAATCACCTCGCCATTCGCAAGCACAACCCTGAGTCCTTTAACATAGTCACGAGTACAGCCATATTTGACAGATTTTTCCCCACTGGCATTGTTGGCGACCGCTCCACCAACAGTACAATACTCGAGCGATGCCGGGTAAGGTGGCAAGAAGCGTCCATGCGTATGTAAGGTTTGTTGTAGCTTAGCGTAGTTTATGCCTGGCTCAACCACTGAGACACCGGTCTTAGAGTCAAGCTCGAGCAGCTTATTCATATGTGCAGGAAAAACAAGCATTATCCCGCTACCGATAGCAGCACCAGATTGATCAGTGCCACGACCACGAGCGGTAATCGGTACTACGCGACCTCGCTCCGCTAACTGCCAGGAAAAGCGTGCCGTTTTACGAACATCGTTTTCGTTTCGGGGATACACGACGATTGCTGGCGTCGACTCGAAAATACTAGCGTCAGTTGAGAAATATTCCCGGACATCACTAGATGTCATTACTTCGCCGGTCAAATGGTCTTGCAGATAATGCGCGACTTTACTCATAAATGTTAATTGCCTCTGTTTACGTAAGCGTTAGCTATATACGGTATATCATAGCATACGACTGTTTGCCTAAGAATAAAAACCCTTGGTGTTTCAAAAGCGCTCGATTTCTTTTCTGGCAAGGTGCGCCGCGACGAGCGATTGAGCAGTAGATGCGCTACTGTGAGTGAGCAAATATTAAAAATCTAGAACCTCAGGCACCCGATTCGAGAGAGGATTCTCGAAAAAGAGTTAATGGGGTCCCCGCAAAAAATGCTTTTTTTGTGGGGTTGAGGAGAAAGCAAAAGCAATAACCCGTTTTGCGAGAGGATTCGCAAAACGGAAGAGCGTAGGAATTGACGAAAGCTGGAAGTAAAGCAGCTTCCGCTGCTATACGGAAGCTGGAGTGCAATTTCAAGCTGGTGCGGATGAGAGGACTTGAACCTCCACGACCTAAAGGCCACTAGCTCCTGAAGCTAGCGCGTCTACCAATTCCGCCACATCCGCATATATGTCCAGCTAAACTTCCCCTGTAGTATAGCGCATTTACTGGCTTGGCTCGATCCTATCAACCAAACCACGACGAATATACCATTCGTGCGCACTAAACATCCGGTCACTGCTGCCGTTTAGCATAATCGGCTCAAACCCAGACACCTCCGATTGTGTGATATAGATAAACCTCGGCTTGTACAGCATGAGTGCCGGGGCATCTCGTCGCCATGCTTCGAGAAATGGCTGGTACTTAACCGAACGTAGCTCGTCATCAGAGCGAGTTCTACCTGATTCAAGTGCCTCATCGGCTTGTGACGACTGATAATCACTGAAGTTTAGGCGATTCTCTGCAAGCACCTCTGCCTGTGAGCTATGCCAAAAAGCATAAACGTCTGGATCTGTGCCAATAGCAATGCCATGAAGCAGCGCCATAAATTCATGGTTGGCGATTGAGCGGCTGAGCTCACTTTCATCTTGCAGGGTTACGTCAACACGAACGCCGTGTTGGTGCCACTGCTCCTGGAGAGAAGAGGTTACCGCTCGCGCATCAGCACTATTGAGCGCAACGAGAGAAAATGATAGCTCTACATCGTCTTTTTGCCAAACACCGTCATCATTTAGCTCCCAATCTGCGTCAGCCAATTGTTCTGTCGCTCTTTCCGGATCATGATCGAGTTGAGTAAGTGACTGATCGTAGCCTTGATGAATTGACAGCAGCGGACCATCAGACGGCCGGACCGCACCTTCTAAGCTACGCAAAACCTCCTCTGTATCGATATAGCGCAGTAGTGCCTGTCGCGCTGTTCGCTCCGAAAAGACCGGCTCGCTCTGTTTAAAAAACACACCTACTTGCCCAGACAACGGCACGACGTACTTGTGGTGATCGTAGTCTTCGAGCATCTCATGCGAGACATTATTAATACCTACAATGGCGTATACGTCACGATTGATGAAGCTTTCTATCATGCGGCTTTCACTGCGAAACGTACGAAGTACAAATCTATCGAGATTCGGCCGCCCACGATGATAGTCCTCGTAAGCGTTCAGTGCTATACGCTCCTCTCTGTCCTCGCTAGTAGCACCGACAACCTCAATCGTATCCCACATAAAAGGGCCTGTGCCGATTGGCTGAGCAGTATTGAAGTTATCAGACCGTAATTGTCGCGGCGACACATCAGCTAGAATATGTTCAGGCACTATGCCGTTGGTGAGTGCCAGCGGAAAGGTAACGTATGGACTTGGAAGCTCAAACTTAACGGTATGTTCATCAACCACTGAAACATCAGTCTCAGTCCAGCTACTAAACATTGGCGACCGGGCATCCGGGTTACCGATAGTCTCGTACGTAAAGACGACATCGTCGGCGGTGAACGGTTCACCGTCATGCCAATACACGTCTTCGCGCAACGATACGATATATTCTAGCCCTGTGTCGTCTACCTCATAACCAGTGGCTAAATCCGGTACTAATTGATTAAATCGATCAAACGTATACAGGCTGGAAAAGACAAGTTTTGACACCGCCCCATCGACCGAGCCACTGGCATATAGTGGGTTCGCATTAGTAAAACTACCGAGTACCCCTTCGCGGTACGTCCCTCCCGGAACAGCTCGCACTTCTTGATAATGTGGCGTCAGTTGTTGCAGCTGCAAAAAGACACCGACAATACTCACGATGACGAGCAGTAGCCACATTACGACGAATCGTCGCACCGTCACCAGCCGTGCAATTCGACGCAAAACAAAACGATCGAGCCGCTTATCCGTTTCAGCACTTACCTCGGCCACCTGTCGCTTGCTCCTGCGCAGTTGTCGACGCCACCGAAGTCGAGTTTTTGGATCTATCATAAATATGATTGGTTTAGGCTATAACGTGCATTATCAACGAAGCAC
Organism: Candidatus Saccharimonadota bacterium; assembly: GCA_007132685.1. GTDB lineage: Bacteria > Patescibacteriota > Saccharimonadia > Saccharimonadales > SLHW01 > SLHW01. The sequence goes on from SLOC01000032.1 coordinate 3,364, forward strand.
AAAACACAAACACAAAAAATATCGTTATCTGGTGCACGGTTTTTTCGCTGCCACGTCGCTCGATGTTAATATCCTCACCGCCGACACCGCCCAGCCCTGCCCCAAGCGTTGCGCCTCTGGTTTGAATCAAGATTAATGTAATCAAAACGACTACCGTAAACAGTGTGATGTAATTATAAATGGTCATCTTTCCTCCAAAATGGTTGTCACTAGATAGTTTACCAGCCCTATCACCATACCGGCAAGCATAGCTGCTGCGAAGCTGGATATTTGTAAGCTCGGGTACAGCACACTAACCAACATCAACATAAGACCGTTGACGACTATCATAAACAGCCCGAGACTGAATAGTATCGCCGGGAGCGATAAGATAACGACAATCGGCTTGATAACTGAGTTGACTATGGCCAAGAGCAAGCCAGCAATCACCACCACGCCAATCCGACTGTCAAAGTCAATGCGCTCGCCACCAAGAATGCCAGCCGCAATCCAAATACCCAAAGCGGCAATTCCCCAACGAACCATGAACCGAGTTATCAAATCTTTCATAATTTATATGTAACTTCTACTAAAAATTGTAGCGGTTTTAGCGAAAACAGCAAACCGAAGTAACAAACAGCGTTCTGAGCTTAGAGCTGGAAGCTATTATTTATTACCAGCTTCGTGTTACTTAAGCGTCGGCTGGTCGCACTTACCGGTCAGTAACTCGTAGCCATCGTCGGTTACCAGTATATTGTCCTCGATACGGACCCCGATTCCCTCCTCCGGCACATAGATGCCAGGCTCAACAGTGAGCACCATGCCAGGTGCGAGCGGTGTGTCGCTATCACCAACGTCATGCACGTCAAGCCCTAAGAAATGAGATAACGCATGCGGATAATACCGCCTGGTTTCATCTTCGTTCGAAATAAGCGATAACTGCCTCAGGGACGCTGTCATGTATTGTAAGAAAGTTTTTTCAACCTCTTTAAGTGTTATTCCTGGTCGAAATAACCCAAAAGCTTGACGCTGCAAGTCGACTACCGCCTGATGAACTGTAGCCTGTCTGCTGGTTGGCTTGCCAATAGCCAACGTACGAGTAATATCCGCGCTGTAGCCGTGAAATTCAGCTCCGCTATCGATTAACAGTAGGTGATTATCTTCCAGGGGCTGATCGTTGCGAACATAGTGCAGTGTGCAGGCATTGCCGGCGCCCGCCACAATCGGCTCATAGCCATGAACAGAGCCGCTCCGTAAGTACTGATGTGTTAAATCAGCGGCAATTTCGCGCTCATTACTATAGGTGTCGAGTTGCCCCGAAACACATGCAAACGCCTCACTAGTAATAGCGATTGCCTGCTGCAGAGCTTTTAATTCCTCTGGCTGTTTAATGAGTCGAAGCTTGGTGAGAGCAGGTGTTACGTCACTTAGCTCGACGGATACCCTGCGTTTGAGCTTTTGGATGAGTCGATATCCAGCACCATTAAGCTGGAGTCCAGCTGGCCCGTAATACGTTTTTGCTGGTAGTTTCGTATAGATTGTGTTCGTATCCTCCCCGATAGCGCGGATTTTTTGCCAACCCTCACGCTCGGGATAGACTGCTGTAACTCCAGAACCATTTATTAGCTCATCGGCCGATGCTGCGCCTTCGAACACCTCATGGACATTCGAACGATTTGGCGAGATTAAAAAGCTCTCCTTCTGCGTAAGCACCAGCACATACTCGGGTTCGTTTACCCCTGTAAGATACCAAAAATTACTTTCTTGACGAAACGGATACATCGTATCGCGGCTCCGCTGCATTCGGCTGTGGCCTGTGAGCACCACAGTCGCATTATCAGGTAGTTCGGCGAGCAGCTTGGCTCGGTTGCCCATGAAAAAATTACTATCAATCCTGGGCTGTTCTTTTGAGGATGCATTCATACGACGTGGCATTATACGTTATTTTTGCTCGTTTGCACGGGTTGAAGCTGCTGATAAATCAGGCTGGCCTTCTTCTCACCAACCACCTTGGCGATATCGCTCTGGTGGGCTTGTGCAAGTTGTCGCATGCTGCCGAAATGTCTCAGCAACTTCTTCTTGGTGGCTGGGCCGACTCCAGGAATGTCATCGAGCAAGCTTGCGGTAGTACGTTGGCGTTTGAGCACCGTATGATACGACACGGCAAATCGATGTGATTCATCGCGAATTCGCTGCAATAACTTTACTGCGTGCGAACGACTGTCGAGCATAATGGTGGTGTATAGCTCACCTGCGCTAACGTTCGGGTTCGATTCGTCCACGCTCACACCGGATAATTCATTGTGTACGACTATCTCTTCGTGTCTCTTTGCCAGCCCGACCATTGGTATGTCTACCTCTAACGCGTCCCGCGCCTTCAGGGCAGCAGATAGCTGCCCTTTCCCGCCATCGATAATACAGAGGCTGGGTGTACCCCATTGTTTTTGATTCGAGGGGCGAAACCGTCGCTTTATCACCTCGTGCATATGGGCAAAGTCATCGTTGCCAGGAAGCTGCATCTTAAATTTACGATACGACGTCTTATCTGGAATCCCCCGCGTGAACACTACCATGCTAGCGACCGTATCCGTCCCCTGCATGTGACTGATGTCGAACCCCTCGATTCGCACCGGCAGCTGCTTGAGCCCCAATAAATCGGCTAGCTCCACCAGACCTTTATCCTTGCTGATGTCGAGTGATTCTTTGTCAGAAAAGACAATTTCATTACTGAGCCGCTGCAAAATTAACAGCTGGTTGCGCAACTGGGCAGCCTGCTCGAACTCCTGCGCTTTGGCGGCATGCTTCATGTCGAGCTCCAGTTGCCTAATCAAAGCTGTTCGCTCGCCGCGTAGATACCGCATGAGTTTCTGTAGATTCTCTCTGTACTCCTCGATACTCATGGCGCCCACCTCTAGACCTGGGCATAATCCGATTTGCACGTGCAAACACGCTCGCTTGGGTACACTGCTCGTATGCGTCGAGTAAGGAAATGCTTTCCGGAGCAATTTCAGTGCTCGTCGCACAACGAATGCACTCGCGAATGGCCCAAAATACTTGGCGCCGTCATCTAGCGGCCGTCGTGTTAGGGTAACTGTCGGGTGCTCGTCGTTATAATTGATACGCACATAACTAAGAGACTTATCATCGCGCAGTAGTATGTTGTACTTTGGCTGGTAGCGCCGGATGAGTTCGGCCTCCAAAAACAGCGCGTCCAACTCTGTGTCAGTCTGAGTCCACTCAATGTCAGCAACCTCGGCGACCAAGGCGTCAGTCTTCGGGTCACGGTATCGACTGTTTTGAAAGTAGTGACGCACACGATTACTCAGTCGCGCGGCTTTGCCAATATAAATAATTTCACCATCACGGTTTTTATGAAAGTACACTCCCGGTTCTTTAGGGAGTTGCTTGAGTTTGTCGGTAAGCTTGTGTTTTGTCATGCTGCGTTTATTTAAGGCGTTTGTTTATCATGCGCTGTTCCCAATCGCGCACCCTGATAAGGCGGTCGTGTAGTCCATCGTCACCAAGCTGCTCTACCCAGACAGTGACCATGCCAGCACGATTACCGCCCCATATATCAGCAAGTAACTTGTCGCCTACCATGGCAATCTCTCCCGGCGAAGCATCGAAGTGTTTGATAATCCGCTGAAAATACCGTTGTCGTGGTTTTCGTGCAATGATGCCGGTAGGCACCACTGGTGCATGCAATGCCTTGCTCAGAATATGCAGGTTGTTGGTGACGCGGTTGCTCGCGATACACCAATCTTTGATATAACGCCGTTGCTTGTGTAGGAATTGCTTAACTTTTGGATCCAGCTTAGTGCTGCGGTACGGCACGAGCGTACTGTCGGCATCGATTGCAACATAACGAACTCCGCGCTCTTTAAGCACGCGGAAATCAACATCAATAAGTGACTTTGCCATAAAATCCGGTATAAATGAGGAATCACTCTTTCGACTAACCTCTCGCATAGAGGTAGTATACCTTACCGCTCCGAGACTGGTTCGCCGCTAAGGCAAAATTCTTCATCAACTTCTGCAGGCGTGTCGGATAGTATGCGGTAGAATTCACGAAAGTATGCTTGCGTTTCTTCAGGTAGTCTCTCAAACGAGCAGCCAGCTTCAACATACTGCTCAGCGCCACCAATCCCCCAATTATAACTAGCTAGCAGCACGTCAAGATTCTTTGCAGCCTCATTGCCGTCTAGCAAGATCGGCATGTAATAGTCTCTATTGGTCGACCAGGTGGCTGCCGCCATTCGAATACTGTCTTCTATGTCGCTATGGTCGTATGAACCGAAATCGGTTTTTTCCTGAATATCCTCGGCTGTATTCGGCATAATCTGCATGTAGCCACGCGCGCCGGCTGAACTCGTGCCCACATTCGGATCTC
>SLOC01000070.1 GCA_007132685.1 Candidatus Saccharimonadota bacterium
TATCGGCTTGGGTAAAATACATCTCCCCGACATGTACGCGGATCGATGATGCCTCATTAGAACGAGTAGCAGTATCTTCAGCCGTCAGGGCAATATATGCTTGCACGCCAAGCGTTACTGTTAGCAATAGCCCGACGGCAATCGCTACCTTCACAAACAGGCTACGACGCAGGAAGACGACTATCTCGTTATTAATCAATGAATTCAGCATAATAATTAGGTAACGTTAATATTCCATTGCCACCCCAGGAACTATCTCTGAGTGGGATGTGACCGAGTGTCTCCAAATTATCTACATCGATGACGGTAACCACCCGAGCATACTTATTCGATACATATCCGTAATAACCTCCGTCTTCTCGTTCGCCGAAGGTGATACCGTGAGCGCCTGCGGCTCCTGGTAATGTCGTAACGACTTCGAGCGTATCGAGAGAGATAACTGATATATCAGCCGAGCCGGTATTTGGCACGAAAACGTACTCGTTGTTTGGTCCTGGCATCGCCCAAATCGGCATAGCACCGACTTCTACATCCTTGACGTGCTCTAAGGTTTCCAGGTCGATGAACCGCACCTTCCCTTCCAGCAGCAGGCTAATCATCGCGTAGCGACCATCATTGGTTATCTGGGTAGCGAGCGGCAATCCTGGCGCATCAAAGGTTTTGACGACCTCTTCGGTTTCCAGGTCGATAATATCGAATTTCTGCTCAAGCGTGGCAGCGACCGACATCCAGCGCCCGCCCGGATCAATCCATATGCCATGCGGACCGAACGATGTCTGGATTTCGTTTAGAATATTGAGGCCACTATCAAGCACCACTACCCTATCCTCATTGTTTAGCGTGACATAAATTCGGTCTTCGGTTGGGTGAACGAATAAGTGTGCAGGGGCGTTTCCGAGCGCGATGCTCTCAACTATTTCTTTAGAGTCGATGTCGATTTTGGATATTTTATCGCTGTGCCACTGGGTTTGAAACACATACCGATTGTCATAGGTATTCCATAGGTTATGAGGGTTGTTAAAGTTATTATCGCTGATAACATCAGTAATTTCCCATGTACTAGCATCAAGCACCGTAATGCTGCCTGGGAAGTCCTGGCCGTCGATGTGTTCAAACTGCGTGTTTACCCATATTTCGCCGATTCCGGGGATGTCTGGCGCGCTAAGTAAATCAGCCTCGTCGTATTTCTCATCCGGCGGCCACAACGAGTCTACCGGCGCCTCTTCACCAACGGAAACTATCCCTTTCATGTATGGGTGAGTTGGGCAAATATACTCATACGTACCTTCCTCGGTAAACGTAAACTCAAACTCTAGCCCATCTTCCAGGTGCCCGACAGTTGCAAAGTCGCTAGAGAAGTGTTCCGGCCCGCTTATCGAATAAATTGGATGGGTGTGTACGTGTTTGTGGTCTTCATCCCCGTGCGCGCTGACTTTACTAAATAGCGACGAGCCGATACTGCTGCCATGATTTTTGACGTATTCAACCTCGTCCTCAGAACAGTGGTGCCAAACAACTGTATCGCCTTTGTCTATCTCGAGTACCTCTGGCGTAAACCACGGTGGTCCTTCATGGATACAGACTAAATGCTCTGTCGGCTGACTCCGTAGCGTATTCACGCCAAGCCCAGCTACACCGATTAGCAACACCGCTCCTGTGGCGATGATAAAAGGGTTTTTTAGTTTAGCTAGCAAGCCGGTAGAGCTACTTTCCGAGGTTGACGTGGCTGTAGGCGCTGTCTCACTGTTCGCATCACCGTCAGAGTTCTGGTCAGTCACTTTTGTACCACGGAATAAAATCCAATACAGCATCGCGTAGGCGCTCATAACGGCACCTATCACCAACAGTACATATATATTCATTAGCAGAAGGTATGACCAATCGAACGACTGCATGAACACTCCCAGTGCCAGCGCGCTATACCATGAAATACCCGATAGCCCTCCAGTGAACGCTAAGAGTCCGAGGTTTTTTCGAACCGTCTCGGTACTTAGGCTGGTGTCTTCGTGACGCTCAAGCAGCGGCAAGACTTTTTTATGAAACGCGAAGCCATTGGCGGTGAGGATAAGTACGATGGTCATTTTTGTCCAGAACACCGGGTTCTCGGCCATATTCAGATAGTTAGGGTTGGTGCTCAGCAGCAAGAAGCCTGACAGAATCAACAGCACCAAACCAGTAATAACCACCTTGGATAAGATTTTTATGAGGTTTAGTTCATCTTTGGAAATTTTTCTATCCCAGACCGTACGCAAAAAGGTCGCGTCTGTCGCAATGGCTCCGCCGGCTCCAAATGCCAGTCCTACCAAGTGCAGTGTCAGAAATAATATTGCTGCTATGTCCATCGACTCATTCTTTAGTTTGTGCTTATGCTTAATTGTACTTCAGTACGGAAAAAACTCAAGCACAAACAAGGGGCTAGTTCTTTATCTCTACCCCGCCGAACAAGCAAGTCCCTCTTATGTGAAGAATCGGTGCGCCTTTATTGTCAGATTGCGTAGCCTTATTCTCTACCCCGCCGAACAAGGGTGTAACGCTGACTTGTACGCGCCAACCTTCTGGGACTTTCAGTCCAATCCCACCGAATGCAACAAACACGTCTAAAGAAGCTTCTGTTCCCTTCTTTATGTCTGAATCGCGGAGATCCAAGTCTACACCCCCAAAGGCTGCATTTATATTGCCGCCGACAAAATTCTGCGACTTGTTTTGCATCTCTATGCCTGCAAAAATTGCCGACGCATCAACCGAATCAATAGATACTTCGCGTCGTCCGCCCCACTTTTTGCCAAACGGGAGCAACGATATACCAACCCCGATAAGCACCACCGGCACGATTAGACCAAACACGGTAAAGTCCAGGTGTCCCAACTCGCGCAATTGAAGCAATACACCAACTGCCACGATGAGCAGCGGCCAAAACGGTCGTGACAAATTACTAAATAGACCCATCAAGCCCACTACTATGACAGCGAGTGGCCACCAATCAGAGAACAGTTGCCCAAATTCCGCGACATTAAACGCATCTAATAAAAACCCGACACCCAATAACACAAGTAGTAAACCTGGAATATATCGCATGACTCTGCCCTCCATTAATTAATACCTCCAGTATACCAAATAAAGTATTTTCTTGGTAAACCAAAGCTCGCTCTAGTAGGGACTATTTCTTTTTGCTTTTTGTAGTGACGAGATGTGACGCGATAAAGGCGATAAATAGCCCAAAGATGATAATCCCGGAGAACATCGATAATATACCGACCATTCGCCCGCCTGAAGTCATCGGATACACCTCGCCGACACCTGTGTTGGTCATGACTTCTGCCATGAACCATACGCTATCGCCGAAATCATTTACGTGTGGATTAGCCTGGTTTTCAAGCAGATAAAATGATGAAGCTCCGCCCAGCAGTACCGCAATAAGTAGCGTGATTACCAATGCGAGACGGGTCTCTTTTATGATGCGGCCAAGCGACTTCGTGAACAGGCTGACCCGGGCAAGCATGCTGGTCATTCGAACAATTCGCAGCAGACGAAGCAGCATCAGTCCCCTCAGTGCTTGCGTACCAGTCGCGGTGACCGGAATAGAGGCCAATATCTGCCACCAATTTTGCTTCATGAATTCGCCGCGCTTCTTGCTCTCAAATAGTCTGATCAAAAACTCTGCCCCAAACACCAGAGCCACCGTCAAGTCGATGGTGCGTATCATGGCCAACCCTTCTTCACTCACATCAGTCGTCAGTTCGAAAAGCAAGAGCCCAACACTCAACAGTGCTAGAACAATCAGAAGCGAATCATTAAATACGCGAATGTTTTGTTCTTTCATTACCTTACATAATACACGATACACAAGCGGGTTGCCGACAAAAGCCTATGCCTCACAATATAGTCGTGGGATAGAGGCGGCAAGTTTTGTAACTCGAACGGGCAGCGGCGAGAACTCAGGCTGTTTCACGTATAAAGTATATATGGAGCTCTTTAACCAAGGCGTCTTTTGCAGTGTTTACAAACTGAACGACGCTACAGAAGAACAATACTGTATTGTCGGCAAATTGTAGTTCACCTTCGCACATTGCACCGTTGCCGTGGCTTAACCCGTTCGTGACTTGGATTTTAGATACCTCCGGTCTATTGCTCAGTACATCACCTAAGTTTTCATACTTTGCTATTTCACCTTTGCCGACTTCATTCCACACAAAATCTTCTCTGACGTGGCTTTTCGCTGCCTTCGCGTCCTTGTCGGCCAAGGCGATTGTGAGGTCAATCACCCGCTCCATCTTTGGGGCGTTACCACAGTGAAACATTACTTCTTTTTTCATCGATACTCCTCTTGCTTACCGTTCTATCACGCTTACTGCAAATCACTTAATGATTAGTATAATAGCATCCGCTGGCAAGCATCCATCTGCCGGTCAGCTGGATTCAACCAGCCTCTTTACTCTTCAGTAGTAGTAGAGGCGGCAGTGTAATATGTGGCGCTGGTCATTGATAATATAACTGTTTTGTGTAATGATAATAGTCCATAAAACGAGAGGTGGATGACAATGAACAGCGAACAAATGGAACAAGAACCCGGTTACAGGCCAGAGGAGGCACCTAGAGAGGACGCCCCCCTATCCGAGCAGCCGAGCGAAGCAACAGCTGAAGAGCTCGACAGCCAAAGCGAAGAGCAGGAGCCCGCTAGTAGTGCAATCGAGTACGAAGTTATCTATGCCTGTGAATCTACAGAGACGTGGCAATTTACTATCGATGCCACGAACGAAGGCGACGCCGAATTTACCAGCACGGTTGCGCCCCATGGGGGTCCCAGTCCTGACTCCGATGAGTTTAACCCAGATATCGTGCATCCCTTCAATCTCGAAGCTGGAGAATCAAACTCCATTACCGTAGGAGAGTTGCCACGTGATTTCGCTTGGTACGAGTGGATGACCGAAAATGAACTAATAGAAGAGCTGCGCGATCAAACAGTAGATTATACCGAGTGCGAAGTTGAGGAGCCCAAGCCAGCCGAAGAACCAGAAGTAACACTCGGGACACTGGACAGGTCGGTATCAGCCGGCTGTGTTACAGAAGACACCTGGGAGTTTACAATCGGCGCGACTTGGACTGGTGACGGCAGTTTTGAGAGCGTTGTTGCGCCCCATGGCGGCCCCAGCCCTGATTCCGATGAGTTCAATCCAGATGTAGTGCACGAGATTAACTTAGAGCCTGGTGAGTCCGATTCAGTTACGGTGACAGATTTACCAGAGGTTGCTCACTATGAATGGACGACCGAAGACGAGCTCCTGCTTTCGATACACGGAAGTCAGATAGATTTTTCAGCATGTGCGCCTGAGCAAGTAGCAGAAGAAGAGACCACCGCCGAGACCAAAGAACCAGAAGAGTTGCCCGCAACCGGTCTGCAAGCCTCTCCGGAAGTTATCGCACTAGGGTTCGTTGCTCTAGCCGTCGGTGGTTCCCTGGCCTTTCGTGGTCGTAATCGCCCCAAATCTACTGAGTAAAAATCCACGTGGGCTTTAGTTGTTTGGTTTCGCCAAACTGGCGACAAAACGCTTCTTCTTTCCAAGAAGCAATTTTATCACCATTTGATTCGGCAAACGGTGATGCCAAAACCGACAGGCGGCTCGCAAACAACTATTGCAGCCGGATACCAGACTACTGGCGCGCCGAAACAGCGACCCATTGTAGGGTTCGGTCTGCTTGGTTATTTCTATTAGAGCAAGCAGACAGGGATTTCGGCTTTATTCGCCAGTAGCCTGATCGGCTGCATCGGTTTGCGAGAGCCTGAGTGAAAGGTGGCGGCTTGATTCGCTTTACTGACGCCGAAAAACAAATCAGTGGCCTCGAGCCTGGAAGGGCTCGGGCGTGACAAGAAACTTACTACTGGCGACAGGAGACGAGTGGCAGGAGACAATTTTATGTGGTTGGGTCTTCGGGTGGGAGGCGCTCTAGTAGTTCTTGCTGGTTAGCTGCTTCTTCCTCGTACTCGGCTTGTTCTGTGCGGAATCTTTTCTTGAGCTCCCTGAACAAGAACCCACAGCCTATAGCTGCACCACCCACGTATAGGTTGTCTGGCGTTTGCTCGCTCACAATAATCATCGGCCCGGTTATAAAGCAGACGTAACTCACGGCTAAGCTCAGTCTTGCATCTCTACCACTTTTCTCCGCTGCCCGTTCAAATAACGCAGCACCACGCTCTAGCGTGTTCGTAGATTCTTTTTCATTCATGCAATTAGAATACCACGAAAAACTACGAATTTAGTGCAAAAAACCGCAAACATATGCAAAATTAACAGATGACTGAACGCACCACTCGACTGGTGCGTTCAGAATTTCGTATCAAGTATCAAGTATCAGATAGGCGGTACACGACTGCATGTCCTGTTACACCTATCTGCTTCGCCTTGCCTTCGGTTTCTAATTCATTCATGTAGCGGATGACTGTGTTTCGGGATACGCCCAAATACTCACGAATATCTTCGTTGCCCAGCTCGCCGTGTTCGGCGAGTAGTTCGAGCACCCTACTCTTTCGCGCCTCTTTCTGACTCGTGCGCTCGAGTGCTACTGCGCACACCCCGATGACGTCTTGGGCAGTTTGTTTGGTTTTCTGTCTGGCTGGTGGGTGCAACAGGTAAAACGCCAGTACGCCTACGACGATAACTACGAGCACATATTCCATATATTTCATGGTACCAAGTCACAGTCACTTAGCCAAAACCCAGTGATATACTGCTAAGGTAACCTAAAGGGAGGTTCGTCATGAAGGTTCTTGTAACGGTGGCCAGTAAACATGGGGCGACAGCCGAAATCGGTAAAGTTATCCAGCAGACAATTACTGCAGCGGGTCATCAGGCACACCTGAACGAACCCGGTAAGGTTACAGATTTATCACCATATGACGCCGTCGTTCTCGGGAGCGCAGTCTATGCTGGGAATTGGCGTCCTTCAGCACGGAAGTTCGCTACCAAGCACACCGACGAACTGCACGCCATGCCACTATGGGTATTCTCTAGCGGGCCACTCGGTCCAGAAGAAGAGGTGACTGATACATACATGGGGCCGGTCATAGACAAGCATGTCGAAGCGCTCGATCCAGTCGAGCACAAAGTATTCAGCGGTAAGCTCGAACAATCAGACCTAAATCTCTCAGAAAGGATGATTATCCGCGTCGTGAATGCACCCTACGGCGACTACCGTGATAAAAATGAAATCGTCACGTGGGCAAAATCAATTGCTGATTACCTGACAGATATGGAGTAGTGCATGCCTGCCCCTCACATCGACATGTTAGAAAAAGTTCAGGCTATATTTAGCGAGCAAGTCTATCTCGTTGGAGGGAGCGTTCGTGATGTACTACTAGGAAAGACACCAAATGATTACGACTTTACGACGACGCTTCTACCCAATGACATCGAGCA
>SLOC01000055.1 GCA_007132685.1 Candidatus Saccharimonadota bacterium
CTGCATTAAATTATTCCTTATCCCACAAACTTTCGATACCCGGCAGTTGATTGCCCGACATAAGCTCAAGACTTGCCCCGCCACCAGTTGAAACGTGGCTGAAGTGGTCGAGCGTATTCGTACTCTGTAGATATCCAACGGTATCACCGCCACCAACAATACTGTGTGGACGATTGCCAAATTCCCCACCACAAGCTCGCACAATCGTGTCCGTACCGTGGCTAAACGGACCGACTGGCCCTTGCAAGCTTTTTACCTCGGTTACACCCATGGCACCATTCCATATAACGGTCTTGCATAATTGCATAGCGCCGGCGATAAATGCGCCAGAATATGGACCGATATCTAAAATCATATCGTCTGGGCCGACTTCTATCGCTGAGGTGTCTGGCTTGCTGGGATACGACTCGATATCAGCAAAGACATGGCTCCCCCAGTCCACAATACGCGTTTGAGCCCGGGGAGTAATTTCGGTCGCAACTACTGCATCTTGAGGTAAATAGAAAATAAAATCAGATTCGCTGGATCGCTTAGCCGCTGTTTCGAGAATCTCGCGGGCCAGCGGCAAGTCATCTTCGCTGAGTTTGCTATTGCCGGTCGGCATACCACGGGCTTGCAAAAATACGTTAGCCATGGCGCCACCGATAGCTACCACATCGGCATGCTCAACGAAACGTCTCAGCACATCAATCTTATCTGATACTTTGGCGCCACCGATAATCGTCATCAACGGTCTGGCTGGATCATCCATACCGTCAGCGATAGTGCCGGCTTCGCGCTCGAGCAGCAAACCGGCAACACTGGGTAGGTGTTTGGTAATCGCGTCTGTCGAGGCATGAGCTCGGTGAACTACACCGAACCCGTCTTGCACGAACACTTCTCCGTGCTCGGCCAGCTGCTTAGCAAAGCTGTTGTTGTTGGCTTCTTCTTCTTTGTGAAAGCGTAGGTTCTCTAGTAGGAGGATATCACCAGGTTGTAAATCATTTACTTTTTGTTTGGCATCTTTGCCGACACAGTCATGAGCAAACTTCACTTCTCGGTTGAATTTTTCTGCCAACCGCTTGGCGACCGGTTCGAGTGAGTACTTTGTATCGTGCTCGTCTTTTGGTCGACCCATATGAGAGATGATGACGATAGAACACGCCTGCTCAAGTAAATACTGAAGAGTTGGTAGCGACTGGGTGATGCGATAGTCATCGGTGATGGTGCCGGATTCATCAATCGGAACATTATAATCGGCACGAACAACCACTTGTTTGCCGTGGAGGTCGTATTCTTTGACGGTTTTTTTCCAAAATCCCACTTGTGTTGCCCACCCTTTCCTTATAGCTTACAGTACTCGTACCTTAATCGTATCAGTCGTGCCAACAACTCCGGGATACTGACCTGAGGCTGAAATAATGATGTCGTCCTTCTTGAGTACCTTTTTTTGCTTGAGCCAATCAGTAAGTTTAGAAGCAGCCAACTTATCATCTGGACGAACATAACTCTTGACGCCGTAAACAACCGACAGTTGCTGAGCTGCACGAGCAGAGGAAGTGACGGCAATAACCGGGCGACCTGGCCGTCGAGAAGCTATCTGTAGAGCGGTTGCACCAGACTTCGTCTCTGCAACGATTGCTCGAGCGCTTACCTCACCAGCAAGGTGAATAACCGCGTTGCAAATAGCAGACTGACGGGTTTCGTCAGCGTCATGATCAAATTGTGGCGATACCGGCGTATTGTTCTGGGTAAACAGGATAATCCGCTTCATGACCTCGACTGATTCGACAGGATATTGGCCACTGGCCGTTTCGTCCGAAAGCATCACACAATCAGCGCCGACTATCACCGCTGTCGCAACGTCAGATACTTCGGCTCGCGTGGGATCTGGTACTTCTGTCATGGTGGCAAGCATCTGGGTGGCTACAATGGTTGGCTTACTGTAACGGATGCCTAGGCTGATAGCTTGACGCTGTACGATTGGCACGGATTCCGGCTCCGTCTCAATCGCAAGGTCTCCACGAGCGACCATGACTGCATCGACTTCTTTGATGATAGACTCCAGGTTTTCTACGGCTGCTCTGGTCTCTATCTTGGCGATGACTCGGGCTGTACTCCCGAGATTTTTGAGCATTTTTTGCAGCTGCTTAATGTCATCTGCTGATTGCACGAAACTGAGCGCCACGTAATCGATGTCATGCTCGGAACCAAAGTGGATGTCTTTTTTGTCTTTTTTGGTGATAATATCCCCACCAAAATCAGTATCTGGAAGATTGATGCCTTTGCGCTTGATTAATATGCCCTCGTTCTCAGCACGGACATGCACTACGCCATCACGTACACTCGTGACATGCGTGCGAATCTTGCCGTCATAGAGAAATAATCGCTCGCCGCGCTTTACCTTTTTGCTCAGATCGTACTGGATGGGCAGGTGCCCTTCCCGTTCATAATCGGCATCGTATTTGAGTGTAAAGCTTTGGCCGTCTTGCACGGTGAAAACGCCATCAAAATCACCTAGCCGAATCTTTGGCCCCTGCAAGTCCTGGATGATAGCGACCGGCTTACCGTACTCTTTTGACGCTTTGCGTATCCACTTAATCTGTTGCACACGCTCTTCGTGAGTACCGTGGCTAAAGTTTAGTCGCAACCCATTTGCCCCAGCCTTAATAAGCGCCAGTATTTTCTCATAACTGTCGGTAGATGGACCAATTGTCGCGATTATCTTGGTACGCTTAAACTTATCAATAGGCACATTCGGTGCCTTCTCAGTTGTCTTCATATAGTTCTAGTATAAGCATAATCAGCACGCTCGCAACAGTTTATCGCATTGTTTTTGGTAGGCGCGTTATAATTGTGGACATGATTACAAGCCAGCAAGACATAAAACAGCTTGGCGCTATCATGGGAGTCTGGGCGCACCCAGATGATGAGACGTGGACATCGGCGGGAATTATGGCAACGGCACGCGCCAATGGCCAGTCGGTTGCTGTCTTGAGCGCGACCAATGGCGATGCCGGCCAGTCAGCCGATGAATCACGTTGGGCTCGGACTTCCCTGCGTGAGATACGCCAACAAGAGCTAAGAAACGCGCTTGATGCAATCGGCGTAAGCGACTTAACATTGCTCGACTACCCAGACGATAAGCTCGGCGATATTGATGATAAGGAGGCTGTGGCCACTGTTTTGCGCCATATAAACGCGGTACAGCCTGATACAATACTGACTTTTGAGCCCAACGGTATCACCGGTCATACGGATCACAAAAAAGCATCAGCGTGGGCAATAGCAGCAGCTAAGCAGCTTGATGCACCCATTGCAGTCTATGGAGCAGTTGATACGGTGTCTTCTTACGAAAGCGTCGGCAAGAAGGCGCATGAGCTTTTTAACGTGTATTTTGCGACGGATAAGCCTGACCTGTATGAAGAGTCAGATTTAGCTATATGTTTTAAGCTGCCGAACGAAGCCGTAGATAGAAAACGAGCCGCGTTTAGGGCACATGCTAGTCAAACTCATGCGCTGCTTGAACACCAAGTCGGCAAAGAGCTTGTCGAGCAGTCAGTCAAGCAAGAGTGCTTCATCAAGCTATTGTAAATAAATACTTGACGCGTCAAGTATTTATGATTACACCCCTTATAAATTTCTGCGGGTGACTTCGTTGGCGCCCGAACCGCCTAACGGGGTTCGATACTCGCCTACGGCGAGCCACCAGAGATTGCTGATTTCGTTTCTGGCAAGGCGACCCGCGACGAACGAGGGAGCTGTATAAGCAATACTGCGACCGAGCGAGAGAGCGAGGGCAACGCAGCCAGAAATGAAAAAACCTCGAGGGCAAGCTACTTGTTCGCTTGTCTCGAGGTTGATCAGCATCTCTGGTGACCCCAAGGGGAATCGAACCCCTATTTCCGGGATGAAAACCCGACGTCCTAGCCGTTAGACGATGGGGCCAGCTATTGTGGCCGCTGTTAACAACTGCAAAATTGTAGCACAAACTATTGTTGATTGTGAAATCCCCGCCTTTAGTAGTGGCGGGGATTTCGAGGTTTTTGTCTGGAGGCTCTATTTATATGGAGCACTCTCTGACACTTAGACAATGAGAGCGGTCAGTCAGATGCTCTGTTTAGTAGCCTCGACGAGCAGTGAAGATGCGGTGAGCAAATGCGCTAACTGCGCTGGTTGCTGCGAAGAGTCCAACGACTCCACCGATACCAGTTACTGGCAATTCTTCAGGAAGCTCAGGCTCTTCTGGTTCTTCAGGCTCATCTTTTGGTGAGATAGTTACCGTAACACGGCAAGCGTCACTTGTGACTTCTGTCTGTTCACCATCTACGGTTCCTCGAACAGCGACACGGGCTGTGTATGTACCGTAGTCATCATAGGTGTGCTCTACTTCACTCTGGTCAGTAACAAGCTCGTTGCTGCCATCTCCAAAGCTGTAGACAAAGCTATCAAACTCAGCTGCGCCGGTTGTTCGAGCTTCAGCGTTGAAGCGGAACGTCTTGTCGCCTACATGTGTAGCAGTCAAATCCTCACAGATTAGCTGTCCTACTTCAGGTTTTTCTGGCTCATCTTCACACTCAACATCTACGACAAGTCGAGCAGTATTGTAGTAAGGGTTCAGCCCATCTGGGTGCACAATTCCTACATTTCGTAGATCATATTCACCACAGTACTGGTAAGCACCGTAATCATCTATTTCTGCGGTAAACCATACGTTAGCATTAGCTCCAGGTGCATAGTTACCTACGTTTATGCCGCCTCGTGTGATGTCGTTGCTCTCTACGTTAGTGCCTTCAGGGTGGTTGCCATTCATCAACATAGTAGAGTCCTCTACATATGTGTGGTAGTCGGGCAAGTTGTCGCCGACAAAGACATTGTTTAGGGTTTCGTTACCTTCGTTACGGAACCGGATTAGGTATTCAACTGTTGCACCTGGCTCGACAGTCATATCCTTAGTCCAGTCAGATGAGTCGCCTCCGACAGGTCGAACGTACTTATCTACGCTTACACCTGCAGCTACAACACGTACTTGTACGGTGATTGACTCTTCGTATGCAAAACAAGGACGATACTTATCGTGAACGTGGAGACCAGAAGGACCCACCAGTTGTTCTTGCTGCTCAGAAGTCAACGGTTCTGTACTGTAACAGCTCGCTGGAGCGCGCTCCATACCAGTATCACAGTCTTCGTCACCTTCGTAAGCACCCTTGTTGTAGCGCCATGTAGCACTATCCTCTACTACCTCTAGACGTGCCTTGTCTGAAGACAAGCCAATGGTTGATGTGTCGTTTACAGTGTTTGCGTTATCGGCAGAAACGGTTCCCGTTACTACTTGTGTGTCACCAGCTGATGACGGAATGTCGAACCGAACTCGCAGATTCTCGGCATCTTTGCCTGAGTCAGGTAGCTCCATGTTGTGGTACCACATCTGCAACTGAACCACATCATCAACGAGTGCTTCTGTGTTTTGCGTATACTCAGTGGCACCATCTGTAATGTTCATAGCTCCGATGTAGCCTTCAAGCTCTACTTGCTGGTTGGCTACTGCGCTACCACCTGTTATTGCTGGCATTACTGCTGCCGCTGCGAAAACGACTGCAATTACACTCAATGTTGTTCGCTTTGTAATGTTCTTGAACTTAGATCTTAGATTAAACATATTCATTCTCCTTTATCGCTCTTTAAGCGAGTTATGGCATACCCACTTCGCCAGTGTTATCTTCCTCGTCTTCGAATTCGTCTTCTGATTCGTAGTCTTCGTCACCCTTGTTTGAGGTGCCTTCGTTGGTACCTTCGCTCTCTGAGCCTTCTTCGTAATCAGAACGTTCATCCTCTGGATCTGGATCTGGCTCACTTACTGTACCTTCTTCACTGCCACCAACATTTTCTGCGTAGGGGTCATCCTCATCATCATGTTCTACACCACCGTCTGTTGGATCAAGTTCGTGTGCGTCACCGTCTTCGATGCGCTGCTTGTTCTCTTCCTGACGCTGCTCATTTTCCTCGAATCGACCACGTTCATAGTCTTCAGTTGGAGTAGCGGTGCCACGAGGATCAGGCCCAGTAGATGCAGGGCTGTCATACGCATCCTCACGACTTGTTGGCTCTTTCTTCTCAGGCTTTTCTGGCTTCTCAGGCTTCTCTGGCTTTTCTGGTCGCTCAGGCTTCTCTGGCTCTGGTTCAGGAGCTGGTTCTGGCTCATCGATTGGAATAGCTGGCTTCTCGGGAGCAGTTGGAACAATTTCACGGAACTGTGCATTCATACAATCAGCACGCAATGCTTCCTTGCTATTAATATTGCCATCACTATCTACAAATAGATACATAACGTCTCCGGATTGTGCTGCGCGTACGTTCATGGCTTCTACCACGTTGCCATCTACATAGAATGTGGTTCCGTGAATGTCAATGTCTGTCAAGAACTGTACTGGCACCCAGCCTTCACCGTTGAGTGCTCGGATGAGCTCGTCTGGGCGGTCTTCAAATGTTTCGACTAAGTGCTGAAGTTTTGCTGCTGCTCTTGGGTCGTCACTTTCAAGCCAGTCTGCAATATCTTGAGGCGAAGTTAACGTTTCGTTACTAAAAGCACTATCGCCACTTTCGTGTTCGTTCAAGTCCCAGTCAACAGCATCGCCGATTGCGATTTCACTGCGATCAAACTCAGAAAACATCTCAAATATCTGGTCTCGTGTGTTATCTTCTACGTCGTATGAAAATTCTTCTACTTCAGCATCAGCAGCTTCAACAGCTTCAGCATCAGCAGCTTCAGCCTCTGAGTCATCATCTGCGGATTCATGAGCTGCTGCCATCGCCTGTCGAGTCAACTCTTCGTTTCTAATAGGTGGTAAATCACCGTTGTCGGTTGCATCTCGTAAATCATCTGGTGTTGTATCGAGGTCTCCGTTAGTACCTTCTTTGTCACCACCAAATAGCATGTATCCAGCACCAAGACCCATCAGGCCTGC
>SLOC01000051.1 GCA_007132685.1 Candidatus Saccharimonadota bacterium
CCTGAAATCGATAGCAGCGACTTTGTGCTCGGTCGCTTTACTAAAGAAGAGAAAAAACAGCTACCAAATATAGAAAAAGAGGTCGTAGCCCTACTGACAGAGCAGCTATTTGATGGCGGTCAGCTCACTCCAGAAACTCGTACTGCGATTGTCTAACAATTCTACTAAAAATAAAACGAGCCTCTAGAGGGGGTGGGCACCGCTAGAGACTCGTTACACCCTTCAACCCACCCCGGTGAAGCATTCGGAACACACCACTCATTACGTGTCCGTGCCTTCATCCTCCCGCCATTAAAGCGAGATTTGAAATACTGAAGCGTACTCACCATTTTGACTGGTCCACGTTTAATCACGTGGACTTCCTGCCTGTGAAAAACACAGGGAGGGGGCACAAGTTAAAGGGATTAGCATGTTTTAGAGCGTATATCGCTTTAATTGCTACGTGGAGGGTAATACGCAGATAATAAAGGCGCGCTCTAAAACACTCTAATACTTTGTATCCTAGCGTTTCTGCTAGAATAGGGGGATATAAGGTACGTAAACAGCATAATAACTGTTTACAAATACATACTTTAGCAAATATACTGCTAAAAGTCAATACTAAAAGTATATTATATGTATAAAGTCAACAAGCTTACGTTTTCTCACCCGAAATACCCTGAACAACTCAAGCATATTCCGACACCGCCCAAGGAATTATATGTGGCTGGTAATCTTTCTGCGTTAGAGACACCTTATTCTTTAAGTGTCATCGGCAGCCGTAAGCCAACGAGCTATGGCTTATCGGTTGTTGATGCGTTAGTAGAGCCTGTAGCGGCACGTCAAATCACTATAGTGAGCGGTCTAGCTCTCGGCATAGATGCAGCGGCACATAAGACGGCTCTGAGAACTCAAGGAAAGGCAATCGCAGTGCTTGCTGGTGGACTAGACGAGATACACCCTAGGCGCCACCACCAACTCGCCAAAGAAATTATACGGCTGGGTGGTGCTCTTATAAGCGAATATCCGCCTGGGACACCGCCAACAAGAGGGCAGTTCGTAGCTCGTAACCGTATTGTTTCGGGATTATCTCAAGCAACATTAATTATCGAGGCTGCCATTAAAAGTGGCACACTGCATACGGCCAACTTCGCATTAGAGCAGGGAAGAGGAGTACTGGCCGTACCTGGAAGTATATTAAGCCCTCAATCTGAGGGAACAAACCGTCTGATTCGCCAAGGAGCTCGTCCTACCCTGGAGGCTTCTGATATTTTTGATGAACTTGGACTTGTCGAGGAGCCAGCTTCAGAGAAGACGTACCGCGCTGCCAGCGAACAAGAAGCCATATTACTTAAGCTACTCGCAGAGGCCGGTATTATCGAGGGACAAGAGCTGCTTGAAAAAAGCGAACTGGATACCCAGTCATATAATCAGACCATGACAATGCTGGAGTTGTCTGGTAAGATACGGTCTTTGGGTGCCGACAACTGGTCACTTCATTAATTAACATTTGCAGTTTGCACGCAAGTGTAGGTAAACTGGAGCATATATGTCTAAAAACTTGGTTATTGTAGAGAGTCCTGCCAAGGCAAAAACTATCAAACGCTACCTTGGAGATGATTATCAGGTCGAGAGTTGTTTCGGGCATATTCGTGACTTACCAAAAAAGAACCTGAGCATTGATATAGAGAATGACTTCACTCCAAAATATGAGATACCTGCTGACAAAAAGAAAGTTATTACCAACCTAAGAAAGGCCGCAAAAGACAAAGAGGTGTGGCTCGCAAGCGATGAAGACCGAGAAGGTGAGGCTATCGCTTGGCACCTGTGTCACGCCCTAAAACTCAAGCCAAGTGAAGCCAAGCGGATCGTCTTTCATGAGATTACAAAATCTGCTATTTCCGATGCGATAAAGCACCCACGCACAGTCAACGAGAAACTAGTTGATGCGCAGCAAGCACGTCGAGTGCTAGATCGAATCGTTGGCTATGAGTTGTCACCTGTTTTGTGGCGAAAAATCCGCCCAGGACTATCCGCCGGAAGAGTGCAATCTGTTTCAGTACGACTTGTTGTAGAAAGGGAACGCGAAATCAACGCATTTACCCCTGAGTCAAGCTTTAAGGTTGCTGCTGATTTCCTCACAGACAACAAAACCACGATTCATGCAGAAATGGACAGGGCTGTCCTGAGTGACAAAGAGGCGAAAAAGCTACTCGAAGAGTTCAAAGACGATAACTTTACTATTAAGGACATTAAGAAGCGGCCTTCAACTAAAAACCCGTCTGCACCCTTCACCACTAGTAGCTTACAACAAGAAGCAGCTCGCAGGCTTGGCTACAGTGTTCGACAAACCATGACTATCGCTCAACGACTGTACGAGAACGGACACATTACCTACATGCGTACTGATAGCACCACCTTATCTCAAGCGGCTATAGGGATGGCGGAAAAGTTTATTGCTAAAGAATACGGCGCCAAATATTGTCAAACGCGTCAATACAAAAGCAAATCCCGTAGCGCTCAAGAGGCTCACGAGGCAATCCGACCAACTAGCCTTGCCAAACAAACCGCCGGAGATAACGCTTCTCAAAAGAAACTTTACAAGCTGATTTGGGAACGCACCATTGCTAGTCAAATGTCACCGGCAAAGACTGACAAAACAACCGTATCTATAGTTGGTACAAAAAATGATGAAACATTCCTCGCAAAAGGTGAACAGCTACAGTTTGATGGTTTTTTGAGAGTATACGGCGGAGGACCAGATGACACGCTACTACCTGATCTTAAAACAGGGGAGCCGCTCTACATAGAAACACTTACAGCAACAGAAACGTTTTCAAGGCCTCCTGCGCGCTATTCAGAAGCTATGCTTGTCCGCAAGCTTGAGGAGCTCGGAATCGGTCGGCCGAGCACCTACGCACCAACCATTACCACCATTCAGGATCGAGGCTACATCGAAAAAGCGGACTTAGAGGGCGAAGACAGAGAACATACTGTGCTCACGTTAAAGGACGGGACTATCAGCACTGACAAGACGACAAAAGCATTCGGCGCCGATAAAAACAAGCTGCTCCCTACATCGGTCGCTATGGTAACCAATGACTTTTTAACCAAGCATTTTTCGCACATTGTTGACTATAACTTCACTGCAGAAACTGAAGAGACACTCGACCAAATTGCAGAAGGAGAAATTGACTGGGTAAAGATGCTCGAAGATTTCTACAAAGAGTTCGCTCCGCTAATCGAAAAATCCAAAGAGGTCAGCCGTCAAGAGAGCACACAATCTAAGCAAATTGGGCTCGATCCTAAAACCGGAGAGCCAATTTTCGCACGCTTCGGTAAATACGGTCTCATGCTACAAAAGGGTAGTGGCGAAAATGATGTTAAACCAACGTTTGCTCCGATGCCCGAGGGTAAAAACATAGAAACAGTCACACTAGAAGATGCCTTAGAGATGTTCAAGTTGCCGCGTCATGTAGGACAAACCAAGGACGGTGAGGAGATTTACAGCAATATCGGCCGCTTCGGCCCGTATATAAAAGTAGGCTCGCTCTACGTCTCTATTAAGCCAGAAGATCCAATGACGATTACCGAAGAAGAGGCCCGCAAGCGCTATGAAGAAAAACTGTCAGTCGAAAAAAATAAGCAAATCAAGAAGTTTACTGAAAAACTGCAAGTATTAAATGGGCCGTATGGACCGTATGTTACTAACGGGAGCAAGAATGCTCGGATTCCTAAATCGATAGAACCTGAAAAAATCACTCGAGAAGAGGCCGAAGAGCTCATAAAAAAAGCTCGACCGGCCCGCAAGCGCTACAGAAAATCCGCTTCAAAAAAATAATATTTTTCCACAACTTGAACAGATTACAAGATATCGTTTTATGATATTAACATGTCATAAATTAAGTGCAGGCGTCTATTTTATGCTAAAATATACGTATCAAAGGTTAGAGCGACCATTGTTGACTTATTACTTTTAATGTTATACAATTATAAAAACTAAATGTCGGTGGGAAGGAAAGCGAAAGGTTATGGCAAGTTCAGAAGAGACGAAATCAGCCCTTAGCACAAAGCAAATTATCACCGATATTCTCGGCACTATAGACAGAGAACGAGAGCAGGAGATTGTATCTCGTCGCTTCGGCTTGTTTGATCGTAAAGAAACTCTTGAGCAGATTGGAGAGCTGCTCGGAATTACAAGAGAACGAGTCCGACAACTTGAAAAAGCTGTCGTTATTCGCCTAAAGCTGCAGGCAGAGCAGGGGAATATCCCGCATATTGAAGACCTACAAAAACAGCTCCTTAGCTTTCTAGAAGAAACCACAAAAGTTGCTCCAGTCAGAGTGATAACAAGTAATTTTGTTGGAAAAAGTGACAAGATTGAGCAGGCAAGAATCGCATTTATCGCTCAATTATGCCCTAGCCTCATCGTTATCGATGAAAATGACACCTATAATAATATTATTGCCATTAAAAAGCTACATGACGAAAAAGCTGTTAAAAAACTTATTGATAAGGTGGTTGCGTCAGTCAAAACGATTGGTGAACCAACCAATATTGAAGCCATTGCCAAGGAGGCTGGCATCGAAGATGTGCGCCACGCCGAAGGCCTCGCATTAAGCTCTAAGCATATCGCAACTCTCAATGGCCGCTGGGGGCTCACAAAATGGCCAATGGTAAACCCAAAAAATATTCGAGACAAGATATATGTAATCTTGTTTGAGAACGGAAAGCATATGCACTTTAATGAAATTGCTGACGCAATTAAACAAAGTAGCTTCAAGCGCAAAAACGTTACCGTGCAAGCGATTCACAACGAGCTCATCAAAGATAAGCGATTCGTTCTTGTAGGACGTGGCATCTACGCCCTCAAAGAATGGGGTTATAAAAAGGGTACTGTCGCTGATATTATCGCCGAGGTGCTCAACAAGGCGGAGAAACCCCTTCACCGCGATGACATTGTACGAGAAGTGCTAAAAAGTCGCTATGTCAAAGAAACGACAATCTTGCTGAACTTGCAGGGCAAACCTCAGTTCAAGAGGGTAGCCAAAGCCACCTATGCGCTCGACGAAGAAAAAGTAAAGTAATCACACGAGTCTTAGCGGAGTAGCGGTAAATCAAAAAAGTACGCCACTTGCTCGCTTCGTAAAAATCGCAAAGATTACTAAACTGAACATTTTGCGAACATAGTGATATGCAACAAGATTAAGTGAAATATCGATTTTGTAAGTAGGTGCACATAATCGGTCGCCAAAGATAGGTTGATCTATCACCGATCGATAGAGCAGGCGGAAAAATATCTAGATGAAGCTTGAAGTAAAGCGCGTTTATAAATAAAAAAATCCAATGGGGAGCAAGAGCGGATAGAGCAGAATCAATCATTTGCTACAATGTCGCACATTATATCTTTTGCGACATGTATATCGATAATACTTATGATTAACAGGTCGTGCCTCTACAGGGGACTTGCTGGTTTTTTTAGATAAACTATCCATCTACTTCCGGGAAGCGCCGAGTACGTTAGACGGGTCTACTTTATCGAATGCACATACCTCTCTTGGGTTTCCTTGACGTTATAATTCCTACAGCGGATTTGACTTATCCACAGCTTTATTGGACTTTTCGTGAAAACATTCTTTTAAAACATTCCTGCTGTAAAAAAATTTGCAATTCCCCTACTTTCCTGTTTTATATATGTTTTTTGACATTTCCCTACTTTTCATGCTTTATATATATTTTTGCTGAGTTAGCATGAATTAACTAATATGAACATTTTGCGAACATGAGGGGTGAGTAGAGAAGAGTCTCTAGCGAAGGTACGTTCTTCCAATCACCCGAACATCGATATATTCGTTTGGCGTCTCATTATTTTCTGCTACCCGATCGCGAGTCGCAAAAAATGCTCCCGCCTGCAATCGTGCGTCCCCTGTTATATCAAACTTACCTACATAATCATCACCTTCTACTTGTATGTGTAGCTCATTCGCAATTGCCGGCAAGGCTATCATGGCCACTTGTACATCTTTTGCTCGGAATTGATGAACTAATTGATCAATAAAGTCGATGGTTTCTGCTGGTAAAATTTGCTCGCCTACATCGCTTCCAGGGAAAGCGCTATCTTCTAGCTTTATAATTCCTTCAGGTACTGTGTTCTCGTTCTCTATGCTTGCAAAAGCTACTCCTCTACGATCAAGCAGAAGCAGTCTATCTTCCTCTTCTATAGCAAGGTGTGGCTCACGCAATGTAATGTGTAGTACCGGTAGGCGATCAACGATACCGAAACGAATCTCAGCGCGTGCTATCTCTGGATAAGCAGCCATGAGATCAGCAGCAATATCGCCTGACTGTATCGTCAACTTGTTACGGTTTAGTATGCGGTTTTTCAGCTCAGACTGAAAGCTTTCTTGATATGCATTTTCATTAACAATTTTCTCGATTAGTTTGTCGTCAAGTACGCTGTCCGCTCGTGTAACAACTCGAACCTGTGCCGACGAAACGTCTAAAACCAAAGTAACAATGAAGCTGATGAAAATTGCCGTTGCTGCAATGGTAATCGGCAACCGACGCACCCAGATTCTCCAGCCAGGCTGATCTACCGCTTGCTTTACATGACTATCTCTTCTCGGTCGTGACGGTTCTGCGCGCGGTGGCCCATGGACAGTTTGTTGTCTATCACGATACTTTGGCTGGCGAGCTGTTGACTTCTTCCGGGATTGTTTATTGCCAAAGTGTATCATTCACCCTTATCCTTGCTGTCAACTTCTTGCGCGAGCGCATAAAGCTTCTGAGCGATGAGAGTGCCCGCGCCACCACGGTGTGCCTCTTGATGAAAAGCGTCTTCCAGTTGCTGTCGCTTATCCTCGTCTTCTAAAAGATTGACGATGGCGCGGTGCAGTATTTCAGGATTTTCCTCAAGTTCTTTCTGCTGCA
>SLOC01000018.1 GCA_007132685.1 Candidatus Saccharimonadota bacterium
TAGACACGGGTGCATTTATGCTCTACGTAGTCGCGATACCGTTGCTTGCAACATTTGCCGAAAACGTATCTCCTAGAGGGCTCGACAACGTCTCGGTACCAGTGATTGTCATTACACTACTACTGCTTTTTGGTTAGTGTGCAGCTTGCTGTTTCTTGCGCCTTTTTCGGTTTTGCCAAGCACCATGAGCACGTAGTGCATTGATAATCACGATGATATCAACTATTTCTTGTAGGAATGCACCGAGTAGTGGACTGAAGCGCCCAGTCCAGAATACCGCCATAAGCCCGATACTTATGAATATGCCGATCAAAATACTTTGTCGGGCAATGGCGAAGGTCTTCTGAGCAATTTCGACACTGTCAGCTACTTTGCTGATGTCATCCTGCATAATCACTACATCAGCTGACTCGCTTGCTGCCGTTGAGCCTCGAGCCCCAAGGGCTATTCCGACATCCGCGCTAGTAAGGACTGGCGCATCATTGACACCGTCGCCGACAAATCCGACCGGCTTGTGTTCGACTCGCTCGATAGCGAGTATTTTATCGGCTGGTAAACAGTCAGCCTGTACGTCAGTTATGCCGAGCTTTTTGGCGATTTTATCGGCAACTGCTCGGGAATCACCAGTCACCATTAGGGTGTGCTTGATGCCAGCTTTCTTCAGTCGCTCAAGCATGGAGCCTGCATCTTCGCGGGTCTTATCAGAGAAGGTGATTCGCCCAATCAACTCGTTACCATATGCGATGAATGTCGTGGTCTCATCAGCTTTTTCAGTTGCCTTTTTTGGAACCTCGACCCCGATTGAGTCGAGAAAATCCAGTCGGCCGACCGCAGCCTGCTTACCACTTATCCAGCCGATTACTCCATGACCAGCTGTTTCGCGGACATGCTTTACCTTCTTCAGTGAGGTGTTGTTTTGCTCCGCGTGGCGCACGACAGCTTGCGCGAGAATGTGTGAAGAACTTTGTTCCAGCGAAGCAGCATAGGCGAGGACATCTTGCTTATTGAAGCCACGTTCAGCCTTTACAGATATCACCTCTGGTATTCCCATCGTCAGCGTACCGGTTTTATCAAAAGCAAGTGTTTTAAGCTCTGCCAGCTGCTCCATCGCAGAGCCAGTCCGTACGATAATGCCGTTTTTGGCTGAGCGACTCATCCCAGAGATGAGTGCAATCGGTGCAGCAAGAATTAGCGGGCAAGGTGTGGCAACAACCAAGACCTGTAAGAATCGTACTGGGTCGCCGGATACAAACCAGGCAGAACCTGCGATCAGGAATGATACCAAGGTGAACGGTACGGCGAAACGATCTGCCATACGGACGAACGGTGCTTTGCTGGCATTAGCAGCGCGGACGAGCTTGATGATTTTTTCGTATTGACTGTTTTCGGCGGTTTGTGCCGCTTCGATGATTAGTTCACCCTCGGTGTTTAGGGCGCCACTCATTACTGTGTCTCCCGGGCGCATGAGTACTGGTAAACTTTCGCCGGTAAGACTTGATTCATCAACATTTGATTCACCACTCACTACGACACCGTCGATCGGAATCACCTCTCCAGGCAGGACGACAACTTTGTCCTTGACGCTTATTTTGTCTACGGATATCTCGGTTCGTTTTTTGCCACGCAGCACGCGAGTTTTTGTCGGGCGGTTTTGAATCAGCGAGGTGAGCTCAGTTTTCGCTCGCTTTTCGGCATAATCTTCAAGCGCTTCGCCACCTGTGAGCATGAGGACCACCACCATACCCGCCCAGTATTCACCGAGCAGTACGGCAGTAATTATGGCGGTTGCCGCAAGGACATCTACGCCGAAATTGCCATCACGCAGGGTGCGGGCCATATCAACCAGCATAAAGACCACCATGATGATTGATGAGGTGCCGAGCACCCAGTTTGTGGCAGTCTGCTGCCCGCTAAATTGTAATCCGAGCGCGATGATAATCGCGATAATAACAAACGCCAGCTGACGGTACTCTCGGAAAAATGTCCGAATTTTCTCCATAACATACGCCCTTTTCGTTTTTTATAGTCTTTTTATACGGTATTAGTATAGCAAAAACCAGGGAGATCCCTGGTTAAAATACAGTAATAAAATTTTTGGGGCGAGTGATGGGTCTCGAACCCACGGCCTCCTGGACCACAACCAGGCGCTCTAACCTACTGAGCTACACCCGCCATATAATTAGCACCTGTAGATTGTAACAAATTTAGTCAGTTAAGACGAGGTAATATGGCGGGTGGCAGCAATAGGCTTAGTATCGGCTATACAAAATGTACGCCTCGCACCTGAATTATGCGCGGTTGAAGTGGATTATTCCTCGGTGCCGTTGTCGTTGCCTGTATCCTCGCCATCATTCTGCTCTGCGTTGAACTCAATCTCTGTATCTGTATCATTTGGGGCTTCTTCGGTAGTTTCTGGTTGTATCTCAATATCAATACCATTATTGGTAGCATCATTCGCCGTATCCATGAAGCCCATAATGAGCCATACAATCAATGCGAGGAATAGTATCGCTACAATTGCAGCGATAATTCCGCTCATGCTGTTACGGTCACGTTCTACAATCACTTTTTCTCGTTCTTCTGGTACCCTGCGTTCTTCGTCTGCCATTTGTGACTCCCTTCACATAACTACTATTTGATAGACGATAGGTATTTTAGATGGTTGCTACGCGGGAGTATGTTAAATAACTAACAAGTGTGCATGCGTACTATTTAAGGGTACTGATTATACGATAACCAGTGCACCTAACAGCTAGTCGTTCATGTCAGCCTTACGCTATGTTATTGAATATATCTTACAAAATTTGGTACCCCGGGAGGGACAACATCGTGGCTTTTTATTTCATGCTCGGTGCAAGCACCTGCGCGTGAAGCTCAATCCCCGAACCCGCCTTTGGGGTTTCGGCTCGCTTCGCAAGCTGCCACGCAAAAAGCCAGGCATGTTACCTGGCTTTTTGCGTGGTACCCCGGGAGGGACTCGAACCCCCAACCTAGTGGTTAGAACCCACTTGCTCTATCCAGTTGAGCTACCAGGGCGTACCAGTGCAGGCTACATTATACCTGATGGGGGTCAATTGCGTATAATGCACTTTATGCGTATCGGGAAGTACATAGATAATCGCTTATTACCAAAGCTAATCAAGGAAATTTGCGAGCCCAAAGACATCGCCCTCGTGACATATTCCGATAACTGGGTCATCAAATTAACCAAAGGTGACTGGGTCTCGTGGATATATGGGTATCACTTCGCCATAAATAACGGTGCAGTGAGCGAGATTGCGAATGACAAAGTAGCTACTTATCTTGTCTTGGAGCAAGCGGGTGTGTCAGCAGTGCCGCACTACCTGGTTCGCTCGGCCGCGAAAGAAAAACTGAGTGAACAGACCATCAAAGAACGTGTTACAAAACCTGACACACCATTTGTATTTAAGCCATTGTCTGGAAGTAGCGGCAGGTATGTTTACTATGTCTCTAGTGCAGTTGAAGGGCTGGCTATTGTGGAGGGCAGCAGCGAGGCTGGTTGGACTGCTTCACCGCATCAGCCTATAAAAAAGGAGTACCGTGTCATCATGCTTGATAGTGAACCGGCACTACTATATGAAAAAACTAATCCACTAAAGAAGGGGGAACTAAAGTTATTTAATCTTGGCATGGGTGCTATCGCTCGTGATGTGCCCAATAATCACGAAAACTACAGCAATCTTGAGAGGCTTGCTAGTAGCGCGGCCGAAGCGCTCAGCTTACGTTTTGCTGCAGTCGATATAGTCGAACTTATTGACGGGTCTTGCAAAGTTCTCGAGATAAATAGTGGCATATCTTTTGAGCATTATGGTAGGCAAGCCCCAGAAAACCGCAAAACCGCAAAACAGATTTACAAAAATGCAGTAGAGCTAATGCTTGATTTATAACCTAATTAAAACTAGATAAGTATTATTGTGCGATACAAGAGAAAAATTGTGACTGTGCTACGTGGAAAGCTACACTGATAGAAAGATGCCCCGTAAAATAAAGTCTCTAGACTTTACCACGGGGCACTTCAAAATCTTCAAGTCTTGTACATCAAGTGGCGGAGCCACGATAGCTTCACAACGTATTTTATAAGCCTGCGTTAAAATACTGATGAAGACTTTTCGTGGTGCGGGTGGCGGGAATCGAACCCGCATCTCCAGCTTGGAAGGCTGGCATACTAGCCGTTGTACTACACCCGCAAGCACGAGCCAACGAGCAGATTATAGCAAAACACTTGTCAAAGTCATAATAAGATGACAGGTAGGGTATACTGTATATACGCTTACTTAAACAAGGAGGTATGTATGCGTTTAGTACAGGTAACTACTAATCTTATAAATGTGTTTGTAGGTGCTGTCTTGGCAGCACTGGGGCTTCGATTCGTACTCCGGCTCTTCGGAGCAAACGAACAAGCGACATTCGTATCTTGGGTGTACGAAACCAGCGCAGTATTACTTGAGCCATTTCGTGGCATATTCCCAACACAAACATTTGAAAACAACGTGGTCTTAGAGCTTACCACGCTATTTGCAATGATCGTCTACGCAGTAATCGGTATGCTACTCATTGCAGCAGTTGATGCCCTAACTCCTGCAGCCGAAACCAAGAAGAGAAAATAAGCTGTACACAGGAAGCACCAGACTATAGTCGCCTGCCGTAAAATACGGCGGGCGATTTAAATTTCGTGCATTATCTCTATGTCGGCCCCGAGTGAGTTGAGCCGCTTGGCAATGTTTTCGTACCCACGGTTAATTGAGTACACATTGCGAAGAATCGATGTTCCTTTGGCGGCGAGCATGCCGATAAGCAATATTGCAGCTGGTCGTAGTGCTGGAGGACAGGTGATATCAGATGGGCTAAAGCTTGTCTTGCCGGTTACGAATACTCGGTGTGCATCAACAAGCTCGACATTCGCGCCAAGCTTGCTCATCTCAGTAAAGTAAATGGCGCGGTTCTCGTACATCCAATCGTGTATAAGGGTTTGGCCGTTGGCGACCGCTGCGATAGGCACAAAAAACGAGAGATTGTCAGGTAAAAGCCCTGGGTAGGGCAGCGGGTGGATCTTATCCTCAAGCGCTCTAAGCGATCCATTGTGTGACTGGATAGTAATGTCACAAAGGTTCGTTTGCTTGTTCTCGCTCTTGTAAGTGTCGCTGCGCGTAAACTTTAGCCCCATTTTTTCGAGCTTCATGAGTTCTACTTCCAAAAAGTCGACAGGGCATTTAGTGATTTTGAGCTTTGAGTTTGTTGCGACTGCTGCAGAGATGAAAAACATTGCATCAATTGGATCTTCGCTGATAGCGTAGCTGACGTTTTTCTTGATTTTCGGCATGCCGGTGACGGTGAGCGTCGGTCCGCCAATGCCCTCAATTTTCACCCCGAGCCGCCCAAGAAAATGACATACGTCTTGGATATTATAATTAGATGAAGCGAGCTTGATAGTGCTGACTCCAGGCATGCGAGCTGCGGCGAGCAGTGCGTTGACAGTCGGTGTTTCGCCCATCTCGTATAGCACAGTGTCGGCTGCGCCGGCCTTTTTCGACACCTTCATTTGATAACTGCCGCTTTTGACAAGTGTTTGTAGTCCGAAGTCCTGTAGCGCATAAATATGCGCCTGCACCGAACGCTTGCCAAGTTTACAGCCGCCAGCATAAGGAATCTTAAATTCTTTGTTGTCGTGCATTAATACGCCTGCCAGCATAATAACGCTGCGGGTGCGCTTGGCAGATTTAGTGTCTAGCGAACCAAGGTTGAGCTTTACAGGTGGCTTTATCTCCAGATTATTCCCGCCATACCAGCGAATCTTAACATCAAGGCTTTCTAGCACTTCGATGATGCGGAACACCTCTTCTATTCGAGGTACTCTGAGAAGCCTCGTCGTACCTTTATTGATTAAACTAGCGCAAAGCAGTGCAACTGCACTGTTTTTTGCTGTTTTCGTTTCAATTGTGCCCGAAAGTTTTTTGCCGCCATTGATGCGAAGGTTGGTTGCCTGTCCGGTAACTGAAATAATCGGTTTTTTTAGTACATCGCTAATTCGTGCGATTGTCTCTAGGCTTAGGTTTTGCTTGCCCTTCTCAATACGGTTTACTGCAGATTGTGAGGTCCCGAGTTTACGAGCAAGCTCTGCCTGGGTCATACCTCTTTGTTGTCTTACCTGATAAATTAAGTTACCAATTTTCTCGTTTGTTGTCACCATACGCCGAGTAATTATATCTCTAGCGGTATAAAAGTCAAACACATAATTCAAAGTTCCATACGATTTTACAACGCCTTTTTTGTGAACAATTGCTACAATATTTTTAGAAGTGAGGGAGCTACATGAGAGATAAAGCGATTGATGAACTTATTGCCGCTGAGACAAAACGACAGACAGAAACATTTACGTTAATCCCCAGCGAAAACCACGTGAGCCAACAAGTGCTTGATGCGCTTGGCAGCGTGTTCACTGATAAATACTCAGAAGGCTACCCAGGTAAGCGGTACTATGCTGGTCAACAGAACACTGACCAAGCCGAAACTCTAGCAATAGAACGAGCCAAACAATTGTTCGGTTGCGATCACGCTAACGTGCAGCCCCATAGCGGAGCCCAGGCTAATGAAGCTGTTTATCATGCCTGGCTCGAACCAGGAGATACCGTCTTGGCAATGGACTTAGGCCACGGCGGACACTTAACACATGGACACCCGGTGACTGTGCTTGCGCGGCAATATGATTTCGTGCGCTATGGCATGA
>SLOC01000056.1 GCA_007132685.1 Candidatus Saccharimonadota bacterium
AACGGCATTCTTAATGTTACTGCCAAGGACAAAGGTTCTGGTAAAGAGCAGAGCATCACCATTGAAAGCAGCGGCAACCTCGAAAAAGAAGAGGTCGAGAAGATGGCCAAAGATGCTGAAACACATGCTGAAGAAGACAAGAAAAAACGTGAAGCGATCGAGGCACGCAATGCTTTGGATAGTGCTATTTACCAAGCAGAGAAACTAAAGTCTGAGCACAAAGATAAGCTGAGCAAAGACGACACCAAGACGATAGACGATGCGATGGAAGCTGCACAAAAAGTAGTCAAAGACGATAAGGCAGATAAGGACAAACTCGAAGCAGCTGCAAAAGAGCTAACCGACAAAATCATGCCGATTGGCGCGAAGATGTACGAACAGCAATCAGAAGAGGGTGACAAGGAAGAAGGCAAAGCCAAAGGCAAGAAGTCAACTAAGGAAAAGAGCGATGAGCCGGTTGAAGGCGAGATCGTAGATGACGAAAAGGACGACAAGAAAGATGGCAAGAAGAAGGGCAAGAAGAAATAAGGAGGTCATCACATGCAGGAGCTAATCGACGATATACGAGCAGCGCTGGACCAGATGAATCGCAGCCTGTCAGACATTGCCGAGCAGAACAAGCGTCAGACCGAGATACTCGAAAAAATGGCGCAAAAACTTGGCGTAAAGGTAGATTAAGTCATTATGGAGACCGCTCCGAGTCAACCAATCTCTGCAGAAAGTGGAACTGCTGCTGATAGAAGAGTGGTGTGTGATGGTTGCCCGATTGAAGATGTCGTTGAGTCTAAATCACAGGAAGACATCAGGCACTTTGCAATTGCTGCAAGTGTGGCTGCGAAAACAAGTCGTAGAAAAATGCTAGCAGCTGATAACCCCGAGGGAGCCTCTGATACGATTGCTGTTCGACATCAAGTTGCGAGGAGTATGCGAGCGGATCAGGACAGGCATGGTCAAATTGCCACTATCTGCGGAAACATACTTGATAGTGCGATCAGCTGTGGCTTTAGTCGTGCTGAAGGCTGTCAATCGGAAATACCTGTTCAGCAAAACCAATCGAGGGTACACTAGTTGTTTGTATGGCCAAGCGAGATTATTACGAAGTACTAGGAGTAAGCAAGGACGCTAGCGCCGACGAAATCAAAAAGGCGTATCGACGTGCTGCCGTCAAACATCACCCTGATCAAGGTGGCGATGAAGAAAAGTTCAAGGAAGTCAGTGAAGCATATGAAGTCCTGAAGGATCCGAGCAAGCGACAGCGCTATGATCAATTTGGTCATGCCGGCGTTGGTAGTGCAAACAGTGGAGCAGGCTTCGGTGGAGATCCATTCGCTGGGTTTGGCGGCCAAGGTCAGGGTGTACACTTTGATTTTGGGGACATTGGGCTCGGTGATATTTTTGAAAGTTTTTTCGGCGGTGGTGCTGGCGGACGTCAAGGCGGTGGCACTCGTGCCAAGCGAGGTCGTGACGTTGAGGCTGAGATAGAGCTCGATTTTGAGGAGGCAGTGTTTGGCGCAGAAAAGACGCTTACTTTACGTCTGCATGATGTATGTGAACATTGCAAGGGTAAGACCGTCGAGCCCGGTCATGAGCTGAAAGACTGTGATGACTGCAAAGGGTCAGGTCAACGAGTCCGAGTAATGCGAACCGTGTTTGGTAATGTGCAACAGGCGACAACTTGCTCAACCTGTGATGGACAAGGAAAAGTGCCTGAAAAGAAGTGCACGAACTGTCGTGGTAAAGGTGTTGAACAGAAAAAGCAAGACATCAATCTCAAGGTACCAGCTGGTGTTGACGATGGAGCCGTTATTCGCTTAAGAGAGCACGGTGAGGCGGTCGCTAATGGCGCCAAGGGCGATCTCTATGTAAATATTCGCGTCAAACCACACAAGAAGTTCACCAGAGAAGGCGATA
This sequence comes from Candidatus Saccharimonadota bacterium, assembly GCA_007132685.1. GTDB lineage: Bacteria > Patescibacteriota > Saccharimonadia > Saccharimonadales > SLHW01 > SLHW01. The sequence goes on from SLOC01000056.1 coordinate 1,912, forward strand.
TTATCCTCAGCGAAGAGCACATTAATATGGTTGATGCTGCGCTTGGCACCGAAATAGAAGTCGAAACAATCGATGGCCCTGTTAAGCTTAAAATACCACCTGGCACTCAATCCGGCACGGACTTTCGACTATCTAATCACGGGGTACCTCATCTCAAGAAAGAGACACGTGGACCGCAGATCATCACTATTCATGTAGATATACCCGAAAAGCTTACCAAAAAGCAAAAGGAGCTTCTAGAAGAGTTGAGAGACAGCTCAAATAAGCGCTCGATATTTGGTTAGCTACTGTTAAAATCCTTTGGGAATAATCGGCGGTCGAATGCCTAATTTTTCCAAGCCTAGGCGGACAGCCGGATTTATTAAGGCTGCCTTTTCTTCCAAGGTTAGATTACCCCATAGCGCTTCGCGATGCTTGTCTTTGTCGAGCATCATCTTTTCGTCTGCCTCTTGGAGCATATCTGTAGCATTCATGCCTGGTTCATAAACAGCACCCCCAATAGAAACACTGAAGCCGACTTTCTGCAACCTTTCATCTTTAGCTATTACTTCATCAAATTCAGCTCTAATACGGTCAATTATTATTCCCAGCCGCTCTTGATCATCGATGCCTTCAGTGTCAACCTCTTCTTCTTTAAGCGAATTGAGATCGCAAAACACCACATACTCATCGCCGCCGTAGCGACTTGCAGCATCGCTACTGATTAATCTTTCATGGGCGAACACGTCTTTAGCCCTTTGCTCTTCGCTTTCCTCATTGTTTTGGCGAACAGTTTTTGCAAGTACTGACTCAGTTACCTCTAAAACATGATCGCCGTATTCATGACCATATATATCATTAACACCCTTGAAGTTACCAAGGTCAATAGATATTACACCGCAATGCTTATTACCCTTCTCGATTTGTTCTGCGAGGTGTGCTTTCCATTCTTCTTTAATGAGCAAAGGTGTGCCTGTATCGATATTTTCAGGGGTATATTCTAACGGTTTTTGTTGTTCTGACATAGGTATATATTAACATAAAAAATACAATAAATCAATGACGTGGTGTAAATATGTACCTTGTTTGCCTAGTTTATTCAACTCAGGCATAATCATCTAGCATGAAGCGGCTATACTCAAATCAAGCAGGTCTTGTGTTAGGTGTAGTTATAATGCTAATGTTGCTCATCGGTCTTATTGTGGTTGTATTGGCTCGTATCCTGTACAGCGAGGCAAATCTTTGACAAAATACAACAAGAATGATAATATATTCTAACTGGAACAATAGTAATGAAACCAACTTCAGCATCTAAAGTTTTGGCCGCTTTTGAGGAGATAAGTTTTCCTGAGTTTGACATGCAAGGAATTAAAGCCAAGATTGATACTGGCGCGTATTCTGGGGCAATCCATTGCACTCGCATTCACGAAGCCAAGGAAAATGGAAAGAAATTCCTGTATTTTTCACCTTTTGATAATCCAGAACTCGTGAAGAAAACACCTAGCTTTACCAAACGAACCGTCCGTAGCTCGAACGGCACTAGCCAAAAACGATATTTCATCGACACCCAAATTGTCATCAAGGGGAACCAGTACCCAATACATATCAGCCTAGCCGATCGCAGCGATATGCGCTGGCCGGTGTTAATCGGACGTCGTTTTTTGAAAAACCATCAGTTCGTAGTTGACGTTCGTGGGCATTCTCACGTATCGTAAACACGTCCTTAATCGAAAGAGAATTATTCCATGAAGCTTGCAATTTTATCCAGAGGAAAAGATAACGTATCAACCAAGCGACTATACCAAGTCGCAAAGGATCGTGGACACGCGGTTGAAATCATTGACTATTCACGTTGCTACGCCACGATAGAGAAAAGCAACCCGCTGGTTAGTGTCAACGGTCGTGACCTAAGTGATTTCGATGCGATTATTCCACGTATAGCGAGCTCCTTTACGCGTTATGGAAGTGCTATCGTGCGACAATTTGAAATGCAAGGTGTGTATACAACTACGAGCTCAATTGCACTAGTGCGTTCTAGGGACAAACTTCGCAGCATGCAACTGTTAGCTCGAGCCGGTGTCGGTATACCCAAAACGGTGTTCTCGCGTGGCATGAGCACCAATATAGATGATTTGATTGAAGATTTGGGAGGCACACCAATTATTATCAAGTTGGCTCGGGGGACTCACGGCAATGGCGTTGTTCTTGCTGACACGAAAAAGGCTGCCAAGTCAACTCTCCAGGCGTTTTATCTAATGGACGATGACGGGACGAATATCCTGCTTCAAGAATTTATCGAAGAATCAGCTGGTGAAGATATTCGAGCCTTTGTGGTTGGCGGGAAGGTAGTCGCGAGTATGAAGCGACAAAGCCTAGATGATGACTTCCGGTCAAACATTCACCAGGGTGGTGGCGGCACTCCAGTCAAACTCACTGTGGAAGAGCGTAAAACCGCTCAAAAGGCGGCACGCTCAATGGGGTTATCGATATGCGGTGTCGATATGATGCGTTCGGAGCGTGGCCCACTTGTACTAGAGGTTAATGCGAGCCCTGGTTTCGCTATCGAGGAAGTGACCAAGCGAGATGTTGCAGGCAAAATCATAGACTATGTCGAACAAAACGCCAAGGGCAAACAAAAACGTGACCGAGTCGGCGCCTAGTCGATCGTACACGTGGCTCATCGCGCCACTCTGTATCTTTCTGCTGCTCGTTGTTGCTGGTGTAGCAGCAGTACTTGTTGCTGACAGTCGAGAGCCAGAAACTGACTGCGTTATTCTCAGTAGTGACGAGCAGGCAGAAGAGGTCTGTGTTGCTCTAGAAGTGGCAGATACCCGAGAAAAACAAATCCGCGGACTCTCGGGTAGAGAATCAATGCCACTAAATAAGGGCATGCTTTTTGATTTTGGTGATATCGGGAAGCATTGCATGTGGATGCCCGACATGCATTTTTCTATCGATATTATCTGGCTTAGCCCGTCAGAAGAGGTAGTCGATATCGCTGAAAGCGTGCACCCAGACAGTTATCCGGATGAAATATTTTGTAATGAATCAGGAGCGGCTCGCTACGTTATAGAGGTAAACGCTGGCGTCGTGGAGGCGGCAGACATGCACGTCGGGCAACAGATACAACTCTAAGCCGCTTGTGCTACGATTACTATAGTGGAAGCATACATTATTATCGGATTCTTGTTCGGGTTCCCGCTTGTTGTCGGAACACTATTTCGAGTAAGCACGTCGTTTTTATTCGCGACGATATTGGCAGCTGAGCTGCTTGAACGGTATTTCGTTTATGATGTACAGCTGGTGCTCCAGCCATTCATTGGCAGTGATATCGCGCTCGAATACGTCGGCATAATCATGCTTAGTCTTCCGGTAATATTTACGGGTATTTTTCTAAAAGGCAGCCTCTCACGGGTGCGCGTGGCACTGCACTTTATCCCGCTGGTGTTGTGTGGCATCGTGTTTGCTGCGTTTGCCGGTCCAATTCTCCCTGAAGTGATCCAGTCTGAACTAATGCAAATCGAAGTCGGGAGAATACTTCTAGAGAACAGCAACTTTATTGTCGGTGTGACTGTATTCTTGCACTTGTTTGCACTGTGGTTTCTCACCAAAGTAAAAGACGAAAAGCCTAAAAAGAAATAGACACTAAACAAGAAATTTTTAACTCTGAGGGTTGCTTGAGTTGTCCGAGTTTTGTGGAGCTACTTGATTACCTGGCTGCTCAGTATTCGGCATCGGTTGATTTTGCTGCTGAGGATCTTGCGCTGGTTGTTGGTTCGATGCAAAAACTGGCGATCCAGCTTGTTGCGGAGCTTCATTTGCCGCAACGTTAGGGCTTTGTTGGGTCGAATCAGCAAGGGTGTTTAGCTTATCCTGATAAATATATACCGCTGCTGGTGCTACGAAAAACATCAATACAAAACCAGTACCAGCGCTTACTTGACCGTTAGTTGCATGCTCCATTGCTCGAGAAAACTTCACATCGAATATGATCGGTAAAATAATAAAAAACGGAACAGCTAAAATTCCAAGCAGAATTGCAACTATTCCCAGGCCGTCCGCGATACCCGCAGCAGTAGCTGCAACAGACAGTAAGATGGCAGCGATTAACAGCAAGAAAGGAGCGACCAGAAGTAGTATACTCGGAGCTTTTGCACCCTTCTGATTAATAATTTTTCCTGTTACGTGCAGCCAAAACAAATAATAGAAGGGGACAAACATGCTTAATAGGAGCGATGTAATCGGTGAACGTTGTTTCATGTAAACTTCCTTTATGTTTGATTAACTAAGGATAGTATAGCAAAAACAGATGTGGCGGCATTGACTTTTGTAAAAATATATCGATAATGTAAGGAGTTATTTGCCTGTCTATACGGGCCGTTAGCTCAGCTGGTTAGAGCACCTGCCTTTTAAGCAGGGTGTCCCGGGTTCGAGCCCCGGACGGCCCTCCACGAAACGACTCCACTCTGTGTGGAGTTTTTTCGTGGAATCCGCAGACGAGAAGTGGTCTTGGTCTTTTCGAGTTCTTTCCTCTGACTGCCAAATTGTTCGTAAAAGCTAAAACAAGCAGTTTTATCCAAGTAAGTATAAGTATTTTGAAAAGTGTTATTTGACCTCTATACTAGAAAAAAAAAAAAAAAACAAAAAGGTTATAGCACCATCGAAGTCAT
>SLOC01000023.1 GCA_007132685.1 Candidatus Saccharimonadota bacterium
AACAGGGGGATTGTAGCACGAGTAACAGGTATTTTCTAGCGGTAATTTTTACTTCGCGCTACCATGGTTTTAGTGATTGAGATTACGCTTAAGCCAGGGACATATGTCGTAGCCGTGAGTGGCGGTGTTGATTCGGTTGTACTGCTAGACGTTTTAAGCAAACGGCATGCTTCACAAAACGAGATACAACCGACCCGACTAGTTATAGCGCACTTTGATCACGGCATGCGAAAAGACTCAAAAAAAGATCGACAATTTGTAGCTGGGCTTGTCGAGCACTACGGACATACGTTTGTATATGGCGAGACCCAGCTTGGCAAAGACGCAAGTGAAGATGCAGCTCGACAAGCCCGCTACAGTTTTTTAAGGAAGTTGATGGATTCTGTGGATGCAAGGGCAATTGTAACGGCACATCACCAAGATGATGCATTAGAGACGGCAGTATTTAACCTGTTGCGAGGCACTGGGCGATACGGTGTTATGTTACGGGAGACAAGCGAAGACATTTGGCGACCGCTACTACCGTATAACAAAAACACTCTACGTGCATACGCGAAAAAACATAACCTACACTGGCGAGAAGACAGCACGAATCAAGACACAAGCTACAGCCGAAACTATATCCGAAACGTACTGCTCAAACAGTTATCCTCGAAACAACGCAAAAACCTAGATAATTATATAAACCGCACAAGACAGCTTGATGAGGATATCGAGGCTTGTTTGGCGCAGCTTCTTCATCAACAACCCAGCACTTATCAACTAAATCGTGAGTTTTTTTCTGCGCTTCCGCATATGGTTGCAAAGGAGTTTCTTGTGTATTGGTTGCGCCAAAATCAGGTATACGGTTTTGACAGAAAAACAATCGAACGACTTAGTGTTGCTATCAAAACAGGGCGCCCGGGCAAGAGGTATGATGTTGTAGACGGTAAGATTATTGCGCTGGCCACACAAAGCGCAACCTTAAAAAACCAGCCAAGAAAGGACTAAAAATCTGATAGTAATTCAGGTATAATACCCAGGTCTATGGATAAGAACAGTTTTGGAAAACGACCAAACCGTAAGCCCGGAGGCAAGAGTAATCGCTTTAAAAACGCTGGTTTTTTCGCATTTATAGCACTCATTGGTCTGATTATTTTTGCATCAGTCAATCAGTCACCTGATCTGGAGGAAGTAGCCCTGTCTGAGGTTATCGAGCGGGCAAACGAAGGCGAATTTTCACGGATAGAGATAAAGGGTAACGAGCTAGTTATCACAGAAGAGGACGAGGAAGATCCAACGCTCACCTCCTTCAAAGAAGACGGTGTATCGATTTATGAACAAGGTTTAGAGCGAGGTGTCGAAGGATTGACGGTGGACCCTCAACCAGAGGGAACAACCGGTCAAACGTTTGCGAACATCGGCATATCACTGCTACCAGTGCTGCTTATCGGTGCGATACTGCTATTTATGCTCAGGAGCGCACAAGGGCAAGGAAATCAAGCGATGAGTTTTGGTAAAAGCAAAGCCAAGCTCTACGGTAATGAGAAGCAAAAAGTGATGTTTAAGGATATCGCTGGCTCGGCTGAAGCAAAACAGGACTTGCAAGAGGTGGTTGAGTTTCTAAAGTATCCAAAAAAGTTTGAATCGCTGGGTGCAAAAATTCCCAAAGGTGTGCTCCTGGTTGGTTCGCCAGGTACTGGTAAAACGATGCTCGCACGCGCTGTAGCAGGTGAAGCTAAGGTGCCGTTCTTCAGTATATCTGGCTCTGAGTTCGTTGAGATGTTTGTAGGTGTCGGCGCTAGTCGTGTGCGAGATTTGTTTGCCAAGGCTAAGAAGAACTCGCCATGCATTATCTTCATCGATGAAATCGACGCTGTTGGGCGTAGACGTGGCAGTGGCATGGGCGGTGGACACGATGAGCGCGAGCAGACACTTAACCAGATACTGGTAGAGATGGATGGTTTTGAGCAGGGTGCCAACGTAATCGTGTTGGCAGCCACAAACCGAGCCGATGTACTTGACCCGGCATTACTTAGGCCTGGTCGGTTTGACCGCCGCGTCAACATTACTCTTCCTGACAGACAAGACCGTGAAGCGATTTTGAAGATTCACTATGAAAAGAAGCCACTGGCAGGTGATGTTGACATTAGTGCGCTTGCTGCAAAAACCGCAGGCTCTTCGGGTGCAGATTTACAAAATATAGCTAATGAATCATCCATCGTTGCGGCTCGCAAAAACCACAAAAAGATAACCAATGCTGATGTAACCGAAGCGTTTGAACGAGTAGCTATTGGCCCAGAGCGCCGCAACAAGATTATGAGCGAGAAAGAGAAGCACATTACTGCGTATCACGAGGCAGGACATGCGATAGTCGGTCATGTGCTTCCAGACAGTGACATGGTGCACAAGGTGACTATCATACCGCGCGGTGGAACTGGCGGTGTGACGTGGTTTATCCCACCAGAAGACAAGAGCTACCACAGTATTATCGAGTATAAGGATGTATTGGCGCGTATGCTCGGTGGCCGTATTGCCGAGGAAGTTGTTTTTGGTAAAGATCGTGTTACCACTGGCGCTGGATCTGACCTGCAGAAAGCAGCTGAGTTAGCGCGGGATATGATTATCAACCAAGGTATGGGTACAAAATTACGGGATCAGGTATTCCATGTGGAAGAAGGAACAATGATTGATCGCATGGTGCATGAGAAGCAATATAGCGAAGATACCGCCAAGCTGATAGACGAAGAAGTCGAAGCGCTCGTGAAGGAGGCCGCTGATCGTGCCCGCATCGTCATACAGAAGAATAAGCAAAAGCTAGAAGAATTAAAAGACGCGCTACTAGAGAGAGAAACCATAGAAGCCGAAGAAGTTAAGCGGATACTCGAAGGCTCAGCGCTGCCCGAACAAGCAAAGCTCTACTAGCGCAGTAAAAAAACAGAGGCAGTATTTTCGGTGGATATCTTGGGCCATCGCGCTTATAATAAGGGCGAATGAACAGTTTTTTTCGGCGTGCAAATAAACGAATCAGTTTTGGCAGCGCCGCCACACTTCTCGTTGTAGTTGCGTTGGGCGGACAGTTGCTTGGTTTCTTGCGCAACCGTTTAATTAGCGCCAACTTTACGGTGTTTGACCCTGGTGCCTCGGATGCGTTTTTCGCGGCGTTTCAGATACCTGATTTCTTTTTCTATACCATAGCAGCCGGTGCGCTCGGTGTTGCGTTTATACCAGTTCTAGCAGATCGTCTGGAGATGCATGACCGAAAGAGTGTTTGGGAGCTTTCCAGTAGCTTACTTAATTTGCTCGCTATAGTCATGAGCGTCGTAGGATTATTAATTTTTCTTTTTGCACGGCCGCTCATGGGGCTCTTAGCCCCGAATCTGCCCGCAGAAAACTTTGAGCAAGCAGTAACGATAATGCGACTCATATCGCTTAATCCACTTTTGTTTACGCTTTCTGGGATTCTTACTAGTGTTCAGCAGTTATTCGGTCGGTTCTTCTTTTATGCAATCGCTCCGTTGACGTATAACCTGTCGATTATCTTTAGCATCTATATCTTTCAGGACACTCTAGGAATAATTGGGCTTGGCGTCGGTGCTTTGGCTGGCGGAGTAATTCAGCTACTTATTGCGACTCTGGGCTTGTTTGGTCTCGGGTTTCGCTATCGACCAACGATACGCATCACCGAACCGTTTAAGAAGATCCTCTCTCAGCTACCACCTCGCTCGCTTGACCAAGGCGTTCACCAGGTCAACAGTGTGGTTGAGGTGAACCGTGCCCAGGCACTAGGTACTGGTCCGGTGAGCTACTACAACTTTGCTCTCACACTTATGAACGTCCCGGTAATGCTGCTTGGTAACTCGATTGCGACCGCGGCTTTTCCGCGCTTAGCGGAACGAGTCGCCCAGAACCGTCCGGATCTTTTCAGAAAAGACTTTATTCGTATCTTGCGCATCATGATCTGGTTGACCCTGCCTGTAATTGTCGTATCGTACTTTGGTCGAGGATACTTGGCGCGTTTGATTTTTGGTGATGTAGCCCCAGAAGTTGCGCTCATTTTTGGTTATTTAACGATAGCGATATTCTTTCGGGTCATCTACAGCCTTATTTCTCGTTATTTTTATGCACACAAAGATACGCGTACACCGCTATATGTGTCGGTCGTATCTATCGCCTTAAATATCTTTTTAGCCTTTACACTTGCTCGTCCTGATATGTACGGCATATCTGGACTTGCTATGGCGCAGTCTATTACAGCCGCCTTCCAAGCAACATTACTTTCAGTTATCATGGTGCGTCGGGATAAGAAAATATTTAACACGGAATTTTGGGCAGCGATTACCCGGATTATTTCGGTTACAGGGTTTAGCATATTAACGGCATATGTCATGGTATCTATATTGCCACTTGAAATTACTGATCGAGGAATTATTACACTTGGGAGCAAGTTCTTCGCTATTACTGGGGTGACGCTTATAGTCCACTTGCTCGTTTCTTCAGTATTTGGGCTGGTTGAAGCAAAAGTAACCTTGCGGAAGTTCAAGCAACTGGTATTAAAGCCGATAAAAATATCCTGACAAATATAACCTGTTATACTGTTCGCTACGCTGCAACAAGATAAGTCATCTAGAGAGTCACGTATGAGACAAGAACACATCAGAAATTTTTGTATTATCGCGCACATCGATCATGGTAAGTCGACTTTGGCAGATCGTTTGATGGAACAAACCAAAACTGTTGACCAGCGGAGCATGAAAGAGCAGCTGCTAGACAAGATGGACCTCGAGCGTGAAAAGGGTATTACAATTAAGCTAGCACCAGTTCGTATGCTACACGAGGACTACGAGCTTAATCTCATAGACACCCCAGGACACGTTGATTTCAGCTACGAGGTCTCTCGTAGCCTGCAGGCATGCGAGGGAGCCTTGCTGGTCGTCGATGCTTCACAGGGTATACAGGCACAAACCCTTGCCAATGTTTACTTAGCTATGGAGGCTGAGCTAGAGATTATTCCTGTCTTAAACAAGATTGATTTGCCCGCGGCCGATGTGGAACGAGTGAGCGCTGAAGTGATGAGCCTACTCGGTTGCAATCAGGAGGATATATTGCTGGTGTCTGCAAAAACTGGCGAAGGGGTAGCAGATGTGTTACCGGCTATCGTTGAACGGGTGCCCCCACCACGCGGGAACCCTGATACACCACTTAGAGCCCTTATATTTGATAGTTATTACGATGATTACCGGGGCGTGATTTTGTATACACGGATAATTGACGGGAGCCTAAAGAAAAATCAGTCCATTGCCATGATGGCGACTGAAGCTGAGGGACTAGCACTGGAAATCGGTTCTCTTTCGCCAGACATGAAGCCCGCAGGCTCTTTAGCAAGTGGGGAGATTGGCTATATCGTGACAAACTTAAAAAGCGCTCGTGAAGCCAAAGTCGGCGATACAATTACTTCCGCTGAAAAGCCAGCGAGCCAAGCACTTCCTGGATACAAGAACGTTAAGCCGTTTGTCTATGCCGGGGTATTCCCAGAAAGCAACGAACAGTATCAAGAATTAAAAGAAGCTATCGAAAAGCTGGCGTTGAGCGATTCAGCCCTGCAGTATGTTCCAGAGAATTCACCAGTGCTTGGTTTTGGGGTGCGGGTAGGGTTCCTGGGGTTGCTACATATGGATATCGTCCGTGAAAGATTAGAACGCGAGTATGATATCAATCTAGTGGTAACCAATCCATCCACTGACTACCAAGTTGTCCTGCAGGACGGAACAGAAATGACTATCCAATCAGCGACTGATTTGCCCGACCCTGAAACGATTGAAGAGATTCGAGAGCCATGGATTCGTGGAGAAATCGTCGTACCAAAACAGTATGTTGGCGAAGTAATCCAGCTTATTGCAGCAAAGCGTGGGGTGCAGCGCAATATTAGCTATGTTGACGCTCAGTTGGCATTGGTTAGCTTTGATGCGCCACTTGCTAATCTACTTACTGATTTTTACGACCAGCTAAAGAGTGTGACTAGTGGGTACGGCTCGTTCAACTATGAATTACACGATTACCGCGTAGAAGATCTTGTGAAGTTGGATTTCTATGTTGCCAATGAGCCAGTGGACGCGCTCAGCGTTATTGTACATCGTAGCGAGGCTGAACCACTCGGAAGAGAAATAGTTAAAAAGTTAAAAGAGATTATTCCTCGACAAAACTTTCAGGTTGCCTTGCAGGCCGCGATAGGCGGAAAATTTATCGCTCGAGAGAACGTCAAGGGATATCGTAAAGACGTTACTGCTAAGTTATACGGTGGTGATGTTACAAGACGGAAAAAGTTGCTTGAAAAGCAGAAAAAAGGAAAAGCCAGAATGAAGCGGTTCGGTAAAGTAGACATTCCTTCCGAAGCATTCACAGTACTGCTAAAACGGGATTAAAAAACCCAGCTCTCTTGAGAAAGCTGGGTAAAATCTGAGCGTTTTTG
>SLOC01000048.1 GCA_007132685.1 Candidatus Saccharimonadota bacterium
CGAGTATCGTGAGTGAGCTGCCGCCAACTGTACGGCAGTTGTGGAATTCGGTGTTTGACGATAGATTCGAGATGAGCGTATTCGGACAAACGCTGCCGATAAATCAAACGCAGCTCTTTGTTGCTGGAATTATCGTTTTATTTGTTCTCATTTTGACGGTACTAGTTGTAAAGCTTAATGAAGCGGCCAAGCGGCTTACGATACAATACGCCAAAAGAGTACAAGGCAATCGAACATATGGAGGTGTTACCACCACTTTGCCGGTTAAGATGATAACAGCAGGTGTTATACCAATTATATTCGCTGTGGCCTTTTTAAGTATTCCGAGTTTCGCAGGGCAGCTCATGATTGGTACAGACAATCCAACACTGCAAGCGCTTGGTGCTAATTTAAGTGAATGGTTTGTGCCGCCGACAGCACAGACGTTCGTACAAGGCGGGCTTACCTTCTATATATATCCGACAGCTTACTTTGCCTTAGTATTCCTCTTTACCTTCTTTTATACGAACATTACCTTCAACGCTAAAGAGATTGCTGAAAACCTACAAAAACAAGGTGGCTTTATAGAGGGAGTACGACCAGGTAAAGCCACTGAAAAATATCTGAGCAAGGTGGTCAATCGTTTGACGTTGTTCGGTGCGACGGCACTAGGCATGGTAGCGACTTTACCGATTATTGCTGAAGTCTTCCTTGGCAATAACCTTGCGATTGCTGGAACGAGCATCTTAATATTGGTTGCTGTAGCGCTTGAATCATTACGCAAGATCGAGTCTCGCGCCCTCATGATTACTTATGACCAGTATGAACAGCCCGATTTCTTTGGTGAGCTCGGGGAAGAGGAAGCCGGCAAGACAGAAAAAAACCAGACCAACCCACCTAAAAAACGCACCTGGTTTAAGAAAAATCATAAAAATAACAAAAAACAGTAAAAAAACACTTTACAATGTCAATACTTCACTGCTATAATTACACCTTGTTATATTTGTATGGCTAAAAATAAGGAAGTTATAGAGCTTGACGGCGTCATCACCGAGGCATTACCGGGTACACAATTCCGGGTCGAGCTCGAAAATGGTCATCAAATTATAGCTCATGTCGCAGGGAAAATGCGGAAGTATTACATTCGATTGGTTCCCGGTGACGGCGTGAAGGTAGAGTTGACACCTTACGATCTTACGAAGGGTCGGATTACCCTCCGCAAATAATTATCAAATCATTAAGCAGTGTGTCATCACGAATATAAAGGAGATGATCCGCATGAAAGTGCGTGCAAGCGTAAAAAAGATTAGTCCAGACGATAAGATAGTGCGCCGAAAAGGTCGCATCTATGTTATCAACAAGTTTAAGCCAAAGCACAAGCAGAGGCAGGGGTAAATATGGCTCGTATTTCAGGAGTTGTTATACCAGACGGCAAGCAAGTGCAGGTAGCACTAACGTATATCTATGGAATCGGTCCAAAGACAAGCAGCGAGATTCTTGCCAAAACCAAGATTGATCCAACTGTCAGGGTGAAGAACCTTACAGATCAGGAAATATCTAAAATCCAAGATTGCATAAATGACGAATGTACAGTTGAGGGTGAACTACAGAGATCGGTGTCTGCAAATATAAAGCGACTCAAGGACATTGGTGCCTATCGCGGCCAGCGCCACAAAATCGGCTTGCCAGCTCGCGGTCAACGAACCCGTACCAATGCCCGTACTAGACGTGGTAAACGAATTGCAGTGGGTGGTGCTAAAAAGAAAGCACCAACTAAGACATAAGGAAATATTAGTATATGAGCGAAGAAAACAAGCAGAGCACTACAGTAGCTAAGACCAAACCAAAAAAGCGTAAGGTAAAACGCTCGGTTCCTTATGGTCAATTACATATATTAGCTACCTTCAATAACACTATCGTGACTTTTACTGACCGTTCTGGCGGCGTTTTATCAGCCTCTAGCGCAGGAGCCTGTGGTTTCCGTGGAAGTAAAAAATCCACAGCGTATGCAGCTCAAATCGCTGCTGAAAAGGCCGCAGAAAAAGTCAAGCAACTACATGGCATGAATAAGGTTGACGTTTACATTAAAGGCATCGGCCTTGGGCGCGAGGCAGTTGTACGATCAATGGCATCTCAAGATATACATGTCGAATCCTTAACAGATGTTACCGGGGTGCCTCATGGTGGCTGCCGACCGAGAAAGGCGCGAAGGGTATAGCATATGGCACGAGATAGACACTCAATTGTAAAAATGAGTCGCCGTGAAGGGTATGCATTGCATCCTAAGGCACACAAAGCACTCGTAAAGCGAACAACTCCGCCGGGTGAACAAGGTACCGGACGACGCTCAAAACCAAGTCAGTACGCCTTGCAGTTACGTGAAAAGCAAAAGGTGAAGCGACTATACGGCCTTCTGGAAAGACAATTCAGTAATCTGATGAAGGAAGCCAGCAAGGCTAAAGGTCAATCAGGCTCCACGCTGCTTCAATTTTTAGAGAGTAGACTCGATAATGCAATTTACCGAGCAGGGTATGCTTCGTCTCGTCGTGCAGCTCGCCAGCTTGTTACGCATGGTCATTTTATGTTGAACGATCGTCGCGTTGACATCCCGTCTATTCGAGTAAAGAAGGGCGATAAAATTGCTTTACGCAAGAAAAGCCAAACCAACGAATACTTTAAGAAGATTGACGACGTAAGTCCGGCGCCATCAGAAATTCCAGCCTGGCTCAAAGTCGATCGCAAGAAATTCACCGTCGAAATCTCAGGCTTGCCATCACGAGATGATGCTGAGCCGGATATAAATGAACAATTAATAGTAGAATATTACTCACGCTAAGGGAGGCAAAGCTAGCATGTCAAATCTTATTCACACACCAGGACTCGTCAACATCGACGACCACAGCGACAAGAGCGCTACATTTACAATCGAACCACTTCACACTGGCTATGGCATGACGCTTGGTAACTCTCTGCGTCGAGTATTGCTTTCTAGTATTGCAGGTGCAGCGATTTCTGGGTTTAAAATTGATGGCGCGACCCATGAGTTTACAACAGTTCCAGGAGTCAAAGAAGACGTTGTTGAGATTATGCTTAACTTGAAAGGTATTCGTTTCAAGTTGTTTGGCGAAGAGCCGCAAACTCTCCAAATCAACAAAAAAGGAAAAGGCAATGTCACTGCAGGGGATATTACTACCAACGCTGACGTAGAGGTTGTAAATACTGACCATCACATCGCTACGATCGATGACGCAAAGGGCGCCGTATCTATTGAAATTATCGTCGAACCGGGTCGTGGATATCGCACCATCGAAGAAGTCGCTGATAAGAAACAGTCTGACCACATTGCAATTGACGCAGTATTTAGTCCAGTGACCCGAGTACGATACAAGGTCGAAGACACTCGCGTTGGACAAATTACCGACCTTGATAAGTTGTTGCTCACAGTTGAAACTGACGGAACGATTACACCCCGTGATGCCTTTGAAGAAGCTGCAGCAATCTTGGTCAATCAATACGCAGCACTTGCCGGCCAAACTAAAGTCGAGGCTGGCCCTCCACTAACTGCACAAACTTCTGAAGTCGAACCAGAGAGTGATGAACCTGCAGAGTTAATGACTCCGATTGAAGACTTGAATCTTTCAGCTCGTACTACGAACGCGCTTATCAATAATGACGTACACACTTTAAAAGACCTGTTTTCACTTAGCGACGTTGAATTGCGCGACCTAAAAGGTTTTGGCTCAAAAGCACTTGATGAAGTGAAAGACAAAATGGCTGAATTGGAGCTCTAAGGATGCATCGACACGGTTACAAAGGACGAAAATTCCATCGAGAAACTGATCAGCGTCGCGCTTTAATGAAGGGCTTAGCTGATGCATTGGTTGAACACGGATCAATTGAGACCACTCTTCCTAAAGCGAAAGAGCTGCGCCGATATATCGAAAAGCTCGTCACGAAAGCAAAACGAGGTGATTTACACAGTCGTCGCACGGTGATTACCAAGTTGCAAACGAAAGCGAATGCGCACCGATTAATGGACGAAATTGCTCCTAAGTATAAAGACCGATCTGGTGGCTACGTACGAATTCAACGGAGCGGTTTTCGCCGCGGTGATAACGCTGAGATGGCAGTCATCTCATTTGTAGATTCCGAGCAGAAGAATGCAACAAAGACCGACACCGCTAGCGAGGCTAGCGAAGCAACTGCTGAAAAGACCAAGTCTAAGCAAACAACCAGCCAGCCGGCAAAGCAAAAGACAACGGCAAAGACCAAGTAAATACAGGATGAGAAATAAGGAATAATATTATGAAGACTTATAGCCAAAAACCAACAGAAGTATCACGAGAATGGTTTGTTGTCGACGCTGCTAATGTGCCACTCGGGAGGCTCACAACTCTTGTAGCACAAAAACTTACTGGAAAGCAGAAGCCTACATACACACCGCACATCGATGGTGGGGACTATGTCATAGTTATAAATGCTAAACTCGTGAAGGCAACTGGTGATAAACGACGTGGTAAAGTATATTATCGCCACAGTGGATATCCAGGAAGTATCAAGGCTACTACACTAGAACAGCAACTCGAGAAAGACTCTACCAAGGTAATTGAAAAAGCTGTTTACGGTATGCTGCCTAAGAACAAGCTTCGCGACGGGCGCATGGAGCGACTTAAAGTGTACTCCGACAGTGATCATTCTCATGAAGCTCAGAAACCGAAGAAACTATCACTAACGAAAGGAAAAAGCTAATGGCTGCAGGACACTATTATTACGGACTCGGCAGACGCAAAAGTGCAACTGCACAGGTACGGCTAAAGAGCGGTAAGGGATCCTTTGTTGTCAATGGCAAAGAAGTGAAAGATTACTTCAGCCACACCAAACCGCTACTATATGTTTTGACTCGACCATTTACAGCGGTTGATTTAGAATCTAGCAAATACGACATCACTGTAGTCGTAAAAGGCGGTGGCCGTAGCGGTCAAGCCGAAGCGATTCAGCTGGGAATTGCTAAGGCACTTGTAGAAATGAATGAGGACTTAAAGAGTACTCTTCGTCGCGCGGATATGCTGGGCCGAGACCCTCGCGAGAAAGAGCGAAAGAAGCCCGGGCTTCGTGGCGCTCGTCGCAAGCAGCAGTTTACGAAGCGTTAGACCTCTCGTCTTGACATTTCGGCAACCCCAGCGTAATTTACTATTTACAATGCTACAAACACGTCTTTTCTTTACCTATTGGTTCTTTAGCCCAAATAGAGGCGGTAGGGAATTACGTTTGCGTTAAAGTAAGCGATAAAACGTCAAATAACCGCCTCAAACAGGCGGTTTTTTAATGTTAAGGAGTCAATGATAATGTCAAATAATATAGAATCACAAGGCGAGACTGAACCAGGCAGCTTAACTGACTGTAGTGGAGAGACGGTAGATGTCTCTTCATTGCCGATGAGAGAGCGTGCTATCGCAGAGCTAGTCTTACTGATGAGTGAACGGGGAGTCTCTGCAGTAATCGAAGAAACAAGCAGTGAGAGCGAGCAACTATCAGCTTCGTGCACCCCAACAAGCTACAATATTAACTTGTGATGACCCCTTAGATTACCTACAATGTATACAATGAACGAGAAACCTGTAGTTTTGACTGGCCTACGTGTGAATAACGCGTTACATATCGGTAATTATCTCGGCGCACTATTGCCGATGATTGACTTCGCTAAAGCACGCTCGGATGATCACCGGGTTCACTTATTTATTCCGGATCTACACAGCATTACCACGCCAGTAGATTATGACACCCTGCAAGACGAAATCACTCGCTCTATTAAGACGTATCTTGCGTTGGGCTTACCTGCTACTCACGAGAACGTACTTTTATATCGTCAGAGCATGGTACCTGCTCATAGTGAGTTGACGTGGCTACTGAGCTGCTTTACTGGATTTGGCGAAATGTCACGTATGACCCAGTTTAAAGATAGGTCTGCTGGTCTAGGTAGTGAGCGCACATCGGTAAGTGTATTTAGCTATCCCATCTTAATGGCGGCCGATATTCTACTCTATGATGCAATCTATGTGCCAGTTGGAGATGACCAATCACAGCATCTCGAGTTTGCCCGCGACATCGCTGAGCGGATGAACGGCAAGTTTGGCGATCTCTTTACCGTTCCGCATCCGGTTAAGCAACAACATGAATTTTTTGGCAAAGATCAAGGACTACGCATCCGCGACCTCCAACACCCAGAGAAAAAGATGAGTAAAAGCAACGAGTCTGAAAAAGGGGTGATTTTCTTGCACGACACCCCAGAGACTGCACGTAAAAAGATTATGTCGGCTGCTACTGACAGTCTTGAAAAGGTTGCATACGATTACGAAGCTCAACCTGGCATATCGAACCTACTTGACTTACTCGCA